>JBEPYC010000013.1:12513-26799 GCA_041641555.1 Chitinivibrionales bacterium
TGCAGCGCTCCCGGTCTCAAACGCCCCATCTGCTGGGGGCCAGTCATCTTCCGGACAGTCGCTCAATCCACAGGAGACGACAGAGCAGATGATTCAGATATACACGCTGCTGGAACAGGATGAAATCCAGCAGGCAAAATCCAAGTTTGTCGAAAACCGGGAATCATTTCAGACTCACCTCATTCCCGAGGCATACGCGGCACTGCAGGCGGCCTTGCACACCTTTACAGAGCAGAGCGCTGCCCCCTAACCTTTCCTTTGCATCGATCTGGGTGATAATGGTACAATTACACTGGGAGTTTCCACGCCGGCGATAGCCTGGGAACTCCCCGAATGCCTGATGAATTGGCTTGCGCCCGGATGCGCGGTCAGCTCACCTGGCTGTACCGATAGTTCTGTACGACTGCTCACGAGCAGGAAGGGGCTCCAAAGCCCATGCCGCCAGACAAAATCATCATAAAATCCCGCCTGCCTTCACAGACCAAGCTACCCGGTACGATCTCGCTTCCCGATGGAACGCAACCGGTTCAGCTTGGCTCCGGAACGATTACGTCGCTCATCAGCTCCGGCGGCATGGCATTGGTGTATGAAATCTGGAACTCAGAGCTCGAAGTGAAGCGGGCAGTGAAGCTTCTCCACCCCGACCATTCCCGCGAATCCGAAGAGCGGTTTTATACCGAAATGAAGATCAGCGCCAAGCTTCATCACCCCAATATCGTTGATATCTACGGGGTGGGCCGGTGGAACGGGTTGCCGTTTATCGAAATGGAGCGAATCGATGGCGTCACGCTGGAAGAGCTTATTTCCCGGTTCGGAAGCCTTCCCCCCGAAGTCTGCACGGCACTGGGTGTCATGGTCGGACGCGCTCTGAACTATGCGCATAATCAGAGCTACGTTATCTATGGCAAAAAGTACAAGGGTATCAGTCACCGGGATCTCAAGCCCGGCAATATCATGATTACCAGGGAAGGCGTGGTGAAACTGATGGACTTCGGGATCGCACGCCCGATCACCGCATCAATCCACACATGCGAAGGCACAGTAGTGGGAACCATGCAGTACCTGGCACCAGAACAACTCGATGGAAGCCCGACTGATGCGCGATCCGACATTTATTCACTAGGTACGGTCCTGTACGAGGCTGTGACCGGCATTCGTGCGTTCCCCGAAGTTAACATCACAAAACTCGTTCCCGATAAACTCGCCAACAACTTCGTGCCACTGGAAGATTTCAACCTGAAAACCCCGCAGGCACTCTGTAATCTTGTCCACCGTTGCATGCGGTACGAGCAGGATAAGCGCGTGCAAAGTATGTTGGAATACCTACGCGCAATGGGCCATCTGCACAAAAACCTCTCACCCCAACTCCCTGAAGTGGCCATTGGAGAGTTTCTCAAGCAGGTTCACCGGGAAAAGAAAATCGCAAGCATCTACCGCCGCCCTCGATAGCGTGCTGCCGCTGCGATCTGGGCGATCGCCGGTGGTCTGGTGGTTGCTGCCGCAGGTCTCGGATACGTTCAGTACGGTGAAAAGCTCCCTGGTATCTACGATTCTCTTGTGGCCCGCTTCACAAAAGAGCCCGCTGTAACTACGACTACCCGGGTTGAATCGCTCGATACAGAAGGTGTCGCGCCCCTGGGCGAGCCCGATGCAGTCGAAGATTTTCCGGTAAGCACCGAACCACCTTCACCTGTCATCGACCAGCCCGAAAGCGGCCATGGTCATACACGAACACAAGTCAAGGAACCGCCGGCCCAGAAAACAACGGTAAATCCCTCTGCTTCTCCACAAAGAAAACGCCCCGAGAACCGAACCCCGCCTCCCTCCAGGGAGCCTTCTCTGATAGAGATGCTGGCAGCCCGGTACGGGACATCGGATCCAATGGAGCTTTTCAGTTCGGAGGTCGCGCGCGGAAATTTCTCAACGGCACTGAAGGTGTACCCGAAATTACCGCTCAGTGACGCGCTGAAACCCAAGGCAATAATCTACCGCATCCGGGCGGCAAAAGGCGCCAGAGATTCCAAAACCCTGGCTGAAACGCTCAATCGACGGGAAATACACGATGGAGAGTTTTATCTGGAGAAGGCACAGTTCTTTTTTCGAAAAGGGCAGACCCAGAAAACCAGAAACTACCTCGATAAGGCAGCACAAGCACCGACAAATTTCATGGATCCAATGGTATTCCGCCGCAAGCTTCTCTATGGCAAGGGTCTGTGCGCCAGCGCACAGTTCAACACTTCTCCGACTGAGGAGACACGCAGAGAAGCAATGACGGCGTGGTATGAAGTAAAATCACTGCTTCGTACCAGCCCCGAACATCCGTATTTCCAGAAAGCCGACCAGGAAATCAGGAGGGTCAATAAACGTGAAGTGGCTCGAAAGTAGAACGTTCTCAACCGCACCAATGCTCATCCTCGTTGTCTGCGCAGCCTTGAGCATTGCTGCATCTGGAGACACCCCTGGCGATGATACGGCAGGCAACACTTCTGAGGTGGTCACCTTTGACACCCTTGCCGGAAACCTTCCCGGGGTCATTCTTGCAACCGGGAGTCCCTACCTGGTTGTTTCCGATGTCTACGTTCCTCCGGGAAAGCGGGTGAGTGTAGAAGCTGGCGTCGTGTTTCTTTTCCAGAATTTCACAGGATTGCACGTGCAGGGGAAACTGGTGGCAAAAGGAGAAAAGGACAACCCCGTCGTTTTCACGTCTGCCAACGACAATGAATATAACTCCGGGAGTGAACTGGATGCCGCACCGTTTGACTGGAACGGCATCTATTTCCATGAAGATGCGGTTGGGGCCGAGCTTACCTATTGCGCGGTGCTGTATTCCGTCGAGGGCATCTCTTCGGCGACACGTTTCGTACGCTTGAGTCCGGTATTGTTCATGAACAATGGGAGAGCGGATCTGACAATCGAGGGTGAAGAGCACGAAGTTGGAAAAGATCCATACGAGTACGCGCTGACTGTCGATGACCCTTCGCTCGAGGGGGTTCCTCTGAGCATTCTCGAAGACCCCAAAGCACCGCTTCGTAACACGGTTCGCTACAGCGGTCTCAGTCTCTCTGTTGGCGGATGCATCGTGGGCGTTATCTATGCGACTCGATTCGCTGCTGCTCGTAATCGTCTTTCGGCACTCAGCAGTACCTCCGAAGAGAATCTCATAACCCATACTTCAGAAGACTGGCAAGAGCAGCGTGACGAAAAAAACCTAAACCTTGCTTTGATGTTAACCGGTTTTGGGATTGCAGCCGTCGGAGGGGCTGGTTTGGCCTGGACTTTTACTTTCTAAGAATGGGTGAGATACTACAACCATGACACATTTGCATACTTTCCGGAATGTACCGTTTTCACCGGGTCGATCACTCTATATGTCTCTGGGGTTTTGCCTCCTCGCCCTCTTGCTGAGCTGCACCACTGACTACAACCCCTTTGCGGACAGCCGTAACGCAGGCATTGTGTTCGGTTCGGAGAGCACAAGTCTTCACAATGGCGACACACTGAACATTTACACCACACGCTCATTTGTCGCTCGGATCAAAGTACGGGAACTGGTGTCAAATCTCCAAATATCCTGCCCGGGAAACCGCCTGTGGGCTACCTCCGATACAATGATCGACTCCGATATGCTCATGGAGCATGCCTCATTTGCATTCGATATATCCTACAGCGATACCGGAACTCATGAAATCGTCATGACATTGCATCTGGAGGAGGGTAGCCAGGTAACAGAGTCTCTGGTCGTTTACGCACGTAATCCCCTGCAGCAGAATGCCGTGCATATCGTCCTGGGTGATTCCACCACGCTTCGTACGCCTCCAGTGGGAGACAACGACGTCAACTACTACTGGTCATTTGGAGCCAGCAGCATTTATTCTTCTCAGCGATGCAGTCTTCAGATCGCACCTCAGTCGGCGCTTCTCAGGGGTCGCGGTGCACTCTGGGTCTCCGATGGGTTTACACCGTCCCCCGCCGACAGCTTCACTTTCTCCTTTGCCGACACAATCAAGCCGCGCATTTTCTGCGTGAATGAAGGATACCTGGGAGCGGATACCGTTTATACAAGCGATTCGGTATTCGCATTGAAGGTCCGAGTGACCGATCATCATGATCGGTGGGTGGATTCGGTATCTGTCGATGGGAAATCTTTTGACTCCCGAAACAACCGGGTGTACACCAAATGGTTCGATCGCATTTCCGAGTACCCGCCCGCAGCCCCCCTCGCCGTAAAGGTCTACGCGCTGGATCATTTTGCCAACGGCAACGAAAACAGGAAGACCTTCTGGATTGCCTACAGCGATTCAGCTCCACGGTCAGTGCCGGCGGAAATTCGTCTCCTTCTGCCGTCGCAGGACTCCGCAACCGTAAGCACCGATTCCATTACGGTACTTGGTTTCGTAGAGAATCATTCGATGAGCCCGTTCGCATGTTCGCTTTCATTGATACACAACGGATCCGAGACTGCACCAGGCCGCTGGATCGATTCTGCAACGACTTCGTTTGAATGGGCACTCACTCTTGCGCAGGGGAACAACACCATTCAACTACGTCTCTCCGAAAGCGCCACTGGTGCGATAGTAGACATCATAGAACGAACGATCGTCTACGCACCCGACATTCCCGATACAATTTCTCCGCGCATATTGAACGTTCTTATCGATGGCAACCAGTCGGCGAATCTCTTTACCACACGAAGCCAGGTGGTTGTGGGAATCGAAGCTGCCGACGAAGCAGGTGGGATTGATTCAATGCTGATAAACGGCAATCTGCTAACGGCGAACTCATCCGGTGGACGGTGGTACTACGACACCCTTGCTCTTGCTCACGTCCCCACAGGTAACGAACTTCTGATCCGTGCGGTCGATGAGTCCGGAAACGACACCTCTCGCACGATCGTTGTGTATCGTAATCGAAAAGCGATCATACAGACGTCCCCATCTTCATCGCAGATCCCTACCGACTCGCTCTACATCGATACCGTCGAAGCGTTCGATCCTGATGGCGATTCGGTAAGCTACAGTATTGTCGAGGGCCCTGAAGAACTCGCGATCTCCGAGAGTGGCATACTTACGTGGATTCCCGATACAGCCGATACCGGAACACACACCGTGGTAGTTCGTATCTGGGACGGGTACCAGCCATCACTGTCCTCTTTTTCACTGATCGTGTACGTGCAAGGGACATTACCTCCTCCCCCGGTGCAGTTTTCCACCAGCGAAGAGGATTTTCCGGCATTTCTGGAGGTTGGGCGGGACAGCCTGGAAGTGACTCTGGAAATTAAGGGCGGTACCGGAGTTCCTCCATTTGTATTCAGCGCCTACCTGCTGCGCACCGGAGAACAGATGCTCAGAGGCAGCCGGGATAGCGTGGTTCGGTGGAGCCCGACCCTGTCCGACACAGGATATGCCAAAATTATCGTAACCGTTGGTGATGCATTTCCTCGGAGTGATACCCTGCTGCCGCGCGTTCTCATCGTACCCCCCAACCGCCCGTGCACGATAGTCTCCACATCGACTTCGGATACCCTCGATAACGGTGCGATCGATATCAATCAAAAGCAAGCCGCCGACACTCTGACATTTCATATCCAGGATCCGGACAATCCGATTTCCGAGATATACGACATCACGATTTCCCAGTGGCGTACTCAACTGGTCAACAAAATCGATTCGGCTCGCGTCGATTCCTTTCAGCTTGTAGTCGATCCGCAGGCGTTCGATGGATACGACACGATCACGGTTGCGGTGACCGACCGCGGAGGTAATGCAGACACGCTCAGGAAAACAGTCTACTACGGCATGCCGCCGTATACACCACAGGTCATTTCGCCGATTTCATACAGCTCTGTGTCGGGCCAATCGGTTACGCTTTCATGGCAGACCAGCGACCCGGATAGCGACGAGCTCAGGTACGACATCTATTTTGGTACCGATAGACAGAGCCTTCAGTTGGCAGGTACTACCACGGAAACGACACATACCGAAACTGATTTGAGTTCTTCGGCTACATACTACTGGAGAATCATTGCCCACGACTGGAAATCGCGGACGATTGGACCGGTGTGGGAGTTCACAACTCAATGATTCTGCTCCATATAGAGCTACGCCCGAAGCGAAGGCAGATCCCCGGCTCCTTCCAGCAGAGTCCGGAGGTTTCTTGCCGGGCTCTTTAGTCGATTCCGGTGACAGTGACGTATTTTGTAGAGGTAAGGAGGATACTACTGTGGATACAATGTCGTTATACTTTTCGTTAGCAGCGGCCGCGAGTTTCTCGGCAACGATCACTTCAATTGTATTGCTTGCGTCTGTCGGCAAGAAAAAGAAAAAAACCGAACCGGAGTTTAGTGACCGCTCCACGATGGAAATCGAATCGATTACTCCTCGGAAAGATACTGAACGGATCGTTCCAGAAGGAAAAACCGATGAGATGGGCCGGGCGGTTACCGATGTCGTCGAGGTCACCAAGACGGGTACCGAACAGATATCGCTGGCGGATCTCGAACCAACCGAGAAAACAAAGATATCCCCGGAGACCGAGCCTGTTTCCGAAGAAACCCTCTCGGCTTCACCCTCCAGCGAAGAACATATCGATATTGCTGAGATTATTGGCAATCCACTTTTGGTCGTCGAAAAGGGTGCGGATTCCCGACGGTGGGAATTGGCCGATGGAGCAGTGGTTCTCGGACGTTCACCAGACGTAGAATGCCCGATTCCATCACTAACGGTCAGTAGAAAGCACGCCAGACTGGAAAAAAGAAGTGATGGATTCTACTTGTCGGACCTCAACAGCAAGAATGGTACATTTCTTAACGGTACGAAGATTGCCGGTCCAACTCGCGTCCAACCGGGAGACAAAATCGAGATCGGCGAAATCGACTTGAGATTCACCAGAGTGGATTCTTAGTCGAAGAAGCAGACTGATTGCTTCCGGCTGTTCAAAACAACACTACCGATCCCTTGAATGAGGCATACAGACCCGGTGCCTCCGAAGAGAACTCATATTCTGCCAGGGCATCGAGCCTCACGAGACCTAACGGTGCATAGGTCCAGGTAAGCCCCAGCCGTGTCGAACGAGTTGTACCCTCACCCAGAAATGTCTTATGCTCCGAGTCGGGAGACGGTGACCGAACCACCCTCTGGTCAAAGACAGACCCGGAATCCTGGAAGATATGGTCAATTGATCCTCCCCTTGCTTCAGCATTCTTTCGAGAAAAGCCCAACCGGAGACCAGCGGCGTTCCGCTCATGAAACTGTATCGAAAGATCAACAAGCAACGCATCTGAGTTAGGCCCATTCGGAGAACCGAGACTCTGATCGAAATGGCTGAACCGATGGCTTCCGCCATAAAAATGTGTGTAGACCCACGGTTCAATTCGAGAATACTCGGCAGTCACCGTGAGATCCCTGCCAAACATGTCTCCAAAAAACTGAGCTCCGGTAGTAAGCGCCCACTTGTTTCCCCAATCATCGCTCAGGATAGTCCAGGGCGCACTGATATCATCGAGGAAAATCTCCATATACCATCGCCACCCTCTGGGCCACAACAGAAATGCATCGAAGGAAAGGGCACCGTTGTCCCGATCACCGAGGTAATGCTCGACAAACTTGAAGGGTACAAATGGTACAAAATAGGCCAACTCCCAGTCCCGCTCTTCGCCCCAATAAAAACGCCGTGGAAGGTTGAGTGTGTCCAACGTATCGATATCGGCGGTACTGCCATTGATGATCACTTCCGAAAGACCAAACCCCAGCCGTTTATCCCACGCCCAAGCCTGCAGGCGATGAGAGTAGAGAAACTTTCTTTTTTTTCGCTGATATTTGAGTTCCCCTACCGTGTGACTGTACCGAACCGGACCCAGGTCCGCATGTGCTCGAAGATAGGTTATCGGCGGAGCATGTCCCGAGAAGGTTAAGGGATAGAAGACTGTGGGCCCTTGCCTCAGATAGTCGATTGCGGCCTCAACGGAAAGCCAGTTCCGGTCCAGTGCAATGCCTCCCCGAAGCATATCCGATGAACGGAAATGAGAGCTGCTCTCTCTGCCGTAGAGGTTATATGGGATGCCATTGTAGGGTTCGTAATTCGATGCATTGAAAAGGGAATCGCTCAAATAATCGGTCCAGACATCGACACTCGACCAATAGGAAAAGTCTCCCAGATGCCCGGTCAACCCCGGCCGGAGAAGCCCTTGCACTGCCACATCACTGCTGCTCCTTACCCTGGGTTTGACAGCTCCCAGAGCGGAGAAATGCACATTGAAACTTCGATCCGTATCGCTATCCCGCCATCTCAATACAGAACGTCTGTTTCGGATGAAACGCTTGAGTTGATAAAGCCGATAGGATTCCCATGGGCTGAGCGCATTCGCACCGACCTGCGATCCGACTCGCGAAATGAACTCGCGCAGATCTCCCATGCTGATCGGCTGAGCAGTCATGGCATCGGGAAGTGCTATTCCGTACCGCGAAGAGAGTCGATAAACAAATGCATCACGGTGCACATCAAGCCGCAGACGAGGAGAATAGCCATCGGTCTCACCCGCAAGCAGCATACCGGTCTGGATCATGAAGAAGAGTATGAAACAACGAGTTCTCATGTGAGTCATTATCGGGATTTGATCATCTCGCGGGATGGCCATACGGTGTAACGATGGCTTCGATATTCCCAAGATGTTCACGAATGTAGGGGATTTCCTTATATTTTTTCGGTATTGCGAGCCCGAAGGCTTTGCGGGCTTCGCTGATTGCCTTCTCCTTCTCTCCCAGCCCATCATAAGCGTTGACGAGAATTCGGTATCCACAGGTCATATCCGACCAGTTCACAGGTTTTCGGTCAGAAGACAACTCGATAAGCTTTGAGGACAGCACTCGTGCCTGAACCCAATTTTTCCGATACATGGCTATCAATGCACGAATCCGTAGAAAAATGGTATTCATAGGCATCACGCGGGTTACGGTCTCGGCAATCGAATCGGCCATGGCAAGCTTTCCCTGCTCCATCATAATCCAGCAAAGCGAGTTTTTCGCCACCAGGTTGTAGGGGAAAGGAGCCCTGGTCGCCACTCTGATTTTCTTGATTCCCTGGCTCTCCTTGTTCCCGAACGTGGGAAGCCATTTCAATGATTTGCTCAGGTAGAAGTCAAATACGCCCGTACCAAGATAGGCCGCATGGAAATCCGCATCACGTTCGATAACTTCATCGAGGATTTTTACCGAGGAATAGGCCATGCTGATCGCGGTGATCCATTTCTCGTTCTTGGCAAGCATGATACTCTTTCCGCCATGAATATTACCAATATAAAACAAACAGCGTAGAGAATCGTGACCACGCAGGGCAGGAAGTCTCCGGGTGAGCGTAGTGAGGATGCTGTCGGCATAGGCATAATACCGTTGGCCCTCGATTGTGTACGATTCGTAGTCGAGAATCCGGGTCTGGCGTGTTGCCAACGACATGTAGAGAGCATCGAAATCCTCAGGACGCTTTGAAAGGATACTCTCGAGACGATGAGAAGCGCCTGCATAGTCTTGCGCCACCAGAAGACTCACGGCACTGTCGATCTGCGGGCTGAGTGGGAACAAAGGAGCAGCAAAACAGCAGATAGAGAGAAATACGAAAAGGAAAGTGCGGGTAGTCAGCATCGCAGTGTCACGACTTTCGCGCGCCTTAGTGGACGGATTACTCAAAAGGAGGCAAAAAACTCAATGAAGGTATACAAAAAGAAAATATAAAAAGAGGGCAGCTGCAATTACCGCTAACCCGACCAGAAAAGGAAAACTTCCCCGCCACATAAACCCAAAAGGCTTTTTCTCCGGCTGATTTTTGCGTCTGGCATCCGTGAGAATCTTTCGGCTCACCCGCTCGGGAACGTCTTCTTCCGGAAGCCCGCGGATATCGTTCTCGATAGACCGGATATCTTCGACGTACCGCGCACACTGGCGGCATGTTTTCACGTGTTCGGTGATATCTTCCCGAGGGCGCTCCAGAGCATGAGCCATCAGTTCGTCATCGGAAAAGTGGGTCATCGATGTCTTGCTCATCGCTCTTCCTTCGACATGGTTCTGCGAAGGCGGCGAAAGGCACGAAACGCTCGAACGCGCACCGCATTCTCCTCAAGGTTCATTATACGACCAATTTCTTTGTAATTGTATCCCATTTTAATATGCATGTAAATAATCGTACGGTCATCGGTAGAAAGCGTCTTGAGAAGATCCCAGGCAAAATGGCTGTCCAGCCCACCGGACTGCGGCCTGGTCTTTTCCTCTTCTGCAGCTTTGGTATAAAGCCGTGCTCGACGCTTCTGAGCACGAAAATGATCCAGACAGGTATTGCGAGTGACGGTAAAAAGCCAGGCCTCAAGCTCCGGAGCCGAAGAAGGGATATTTCGCTGTTTCCAGAGCTTTAAGAAGACTGCCTGAAGTATATCTTGACTTGCCTGCTCATTTCGCGTGGTCCACAATGCATAGTTGTAAAGCTTTCGCGAATACGAGTCGTAGATCCTTCTGAATTCCTGGTGAAGCACTGGCAAGCCCGATGAGGATGAAATGGCACGTTCTACTCGAAAATACTCCTTTTCCTTCAAGCACCAACAAATTTTGTCCCGGGATACCCCCTCCGAAGGAAGCTAACCCGGAGGGCGGAAACCGGAAATACCACCGTGGATGGGTATTCAGGCGGCAAAGCACGACCTCACCAGGATATCCCACTATATAGAAAACGTGGGCCGGCCCCCATTCGTTACGGATTGAGTTCCCTGTTTTCAAGAGAGTATTTTAAATAGCCGCTCCAGGCAATCTCTTCCCCTGTTTCCAGACTCTATTCCGGAGGCACACACGACGTGAGACGGCAAGGATTTTTCGTGACCGGTACCGATACAGGAATCGGGAAAACATTCGTTTCGAAAATGCTGGTTCAGGGGCTGAGAACCTCCGCCCCGACGTCCTATCTGAAACCGGTGCAGACAGGATGCGAGCCGCAGGCGGATGGAAGCCTGAGGGCACCAGATTTCGACTATGTCGCCCAGATTGAGGGAACCCGGATTCTTGAGTATGAGACACACGTTCCGTACCGTTTCAAGCTTCCCGCTTCGCCCCACCTTTCTTCCCATCTCGAACAGAAGACCATCTATCTGGGCCCTGTTCTCAAGGCGTTTGACACACTTGCAGAGCAGGCCAAATGGGTAATAGTCGAAGGGGCAGGGGGCGTGCACGTGCCTCTGAATGAATCCGAAAATACCCTCGACCTGATGAAAGCTCTCGGGCTGCCTGTAATCGTGGTGACTACCCCCCGGCTCGGCACCCTCAATCACACTTTTTTGACATTCGAAGCATTGAGAGCGCGCGGCCTGAGCATTGCGGGAGTTGTTTTCAACGCCTTCAAGAGAAATGAAAACGACCTGATTCACCAGGACAATGCACAAATGATTCGTAAAAATGCTCATCCATCTCCTTTTCTGGAAATCGGTCCCGACCAGCAGATAAACAGTACAATCGTGGAGTTTTGTCGTGAAATCACATCGACAGCCTGACAGCATCTGGTACCCATTCACTTATTCAGAAGATATCCAAGACGATCCTCCTGTCGTGATGGACCATGGCGCAGGTGTCTATCTGTACGACAAACAAGGAAGAGGCTATCTCGATGCGATCGGTTCCTGGTGGGTGAGCATTCTCGGCCACAATCATCCCGAAATCACCGATGCAGTCAAGGCTCAGGCCGACAAGCTCGAGCATGTCATGATGGCTGGGTTCGTGTCCGAGCCCACACTTCGTACCGCGGAGCTTCTGTCGGGAATGCTTCCCAAGGGGCTATCCCGTATTTTTTTCTCTGATGATGGGTCCACAGCTGTTGAAGTGGCACTCAAGGTTGCGCTCCAATACTGGGCACTCAAGGGTGAAAACCGCTCCGAATTCGTCGGCCTTGCGGGCGCATACCATGGTGATACTCTGGGAGCTATGGCGGTAGGGATGATCCCTCAGTACCATACACTTTTTCATCAGCGGTTCCGGAAAGCCCATTTTGCAAATTCACCTTACTGCTATCGATGTCCATGCGGCCTGGAAAAACAAACCTGCAACGCCGAGTGCATGGATTCCCTCGAAGACATTTTCAGAGAACGTGGTGAATCCATTGCCGCCTGTATCTTTGAGCCTTTGGTGCAGGGAGCCGCAGGCATGCGGGTCTATCCGGTAAAAGTCCTGAAAAGGATATTCGCCCTGTGCTCCAAATATGGAATCCTGACGATCGCCGATGAAGTAGCCGTAGGATTTGGCAGAACAGGAAAGCTCTTTGCCTGCGAACACGTCAAGGACGTACCCGATCTCATGTGTCTTGCCAAGGGACTGACCGGAGGATATCTCCCCCTCTCTGCCACAGTTGTTAAGGAGCATATATATCGCGAGTTCTGTGGTGCGTTTCCCAGCGAACGCATCTTTCATCATGGACATTCATTTACCGGCAACCCACTGGCATCGGCTGCCGCTCAGGCTACTTTGACAATTATCGACCGGGAACGAATTCCTCAGTCTCTTGAGGGCACAATGGCTCACTTCCGTAATGCACTCACTTCGCTCAGCGAATTCGATATCGTCGGGGATATACGCTCGGCAGGGATGATCGGAGCCGTCGAGCTGGTCAAGAACCGGGCAACCAAAGAGCGTCTCCCCGCGGAGAGCCGACTGGCACATCGTATCGCCCAGCGTGCGCTGGACCTGGGGCTTCTTGTTCGTCCCCTTGGAGATGTCCTGTACTTCATGCCCGCCTATGTTATCACCGAAGATGTAATCGACAACATGTTTTACCTTGCCAGAGTCGCTATCAGACAGACGCTCAATGAACACAACGCCACTTGACAACAAAATCGACCGTGGCCTTCGAACCCGCGTGAAATCGGGACTCTTCAGGAGACTTCCACCGGCGGGATCCTCTCGAGTCAACCTCTCGACTAACAGCTATCTCGACCTGGAGTCCGAAGACGCGGTAAGAGAACGAGCGCTGCAGCTACAGGGAAACGACCTCGGTGGAAATACCGCCTCTCGCCTGATTTCAGAGCGCTCCGGGCTCTACAAAGAATTAGAGCATACGCTCGCCCGATGGAAACGCACCGAAAGTGCCCTGGTCTTTAACTCCGGATATGCCGCCAACGCAGGTGCTCTCCAGGCGATTTGCACCCGTGACACCGAAGTCTTCAGCGATCGCCTCAATCATGCTTCCATAATCGATGGCATTCGGTTGTCGGGTGCGCGATTGATCCGGTATCGCCACGGTGATATCGATGATCTCAGGCGAAGACTCGAATTAGCCACGCGACCGGAACGCCTGATCGTAACCGATTCGGTTTTTTCGATGGATGGGGATTATGCCCCTCTGGAGAGCATTTGTGAGCTTGCCGAACAATTCGGATGCATGGTAATGGTCGATGAAGCCCATGCCGCCGGAATTTTTGGCAAAAACAAGAGCGGCATTGTTGAAATGATGGGCCTTGAAGATGCTGTGGCGATACGGATCGGCACGCTGAGTAAGTCGCTTGCAGGATTAGGGGGGTTTTTCGCCGGAGACGCCCGAGTGCGGGATTACCTGATCAACCACGCTCGGAGCTTGGTCTATTCAACAGCGCTGCCCCACTCGGTTCTTTCCTGGAATGTTGCCGCCCTGAACTGCGTTCGTGAAAACACGCAATGGGGAGATATCGTTCTTCGCAAAGCTCAAGCATTCAGGGAGGGATTGCAGTCGATAGGTTTTGACACAGGCAATTCCGCGAGCCAGATCGTGCCCTGCATAGTGGGGGAACCCGAAAGGGCGCAATCGCTTTCCCATTTTCTTTTTCGAAACGGAATAGCCGCTCCGGCGATCCGACCTCCCACGGTGCCGTCGGGGACAGCGCGAGTTCGCTTCTCGCTCCATCGCAAAATCGAGCAGGCAACCCTCGAAGAAGTGCTTTGGCGTGTGAAACAATGGAAGGAACACCGCGCGTGAAACGAACAGTGGTTCTTGGTGGATGGGCCTTTTCTCCCCGGGTACTCGAACCGGTTTTCGGTCCCGGTGCACAGTATATCGATGTGAATTCCCTGATCCCTTCGCTGATCAACGATGAACAAGTCCTTCCCGACTGGCCCGCCATTGCCTCCGAAAAGATTAGAGAGCATTCCGGAAACGAGATAGGTTTGCTGGCAGGGTGGTCTACGGGAGCAATCATCGCCTGCGCCTGCCTCCAAAGTTTGAAACCCACAAAGACTTTTTTGTTTGCCGCAACGGCATCATTCTGCAGATCGCCCGATTTTCCCCAGAACTGGGACC
>JBEPYC010000014.1:0-24467 GCA_041641555.1 Chitinivibrionales bacterium
ACTGCTTTCGGCACCAGTATGGTCTTTGCGGGAATCAGCATCGGGTGTTTGAGCTTGTTCATTTCTTTGGAGCTTAGATGTCAGCATCCCGGCCCTCTTCACAATTTCGGAGGATTGCATTGGTTGTAAAGGCAGGATCTTGAGGTAGGAAAGGAATGCCAGCAGGATGGCCGCAAGCGCAACAGTATTGAGAATGAAAGAAACCAACAGAAGTGGTTTGACAGCTTTGGCTGGGGCGGGGTCTTCGGGAACTGTCAGGTTTTCAGCCTCGATTTTTTGCAACTGGATGAGCGCGTATCCCGCTTCATCGCTCTCGGGAAACTGCCGGATTATCGATTGATAAACGGCCTGCGCCTTACCAATACCATCTTCTCGGTAGTGCAGAACATAGGCGTTCCGATAAAGCTCCAACGGTGAATCTGCCATTGCGTTCCCTTTTCGAATAAATACCGGATAGGTTCAGAAAGATATTTAACCAGATAACCGGGCACCAATATGCGGTTCTCTTTGATTATACACCATGTCGTTCGTTCTTACGATTCGTATTGGCCGCGCCGAAAGATGAAATCCTGCTCACAGGCCTCCACAAGGCGCTTATTTATTAGTCGCGCTTCACCATAGAACGGGGCCGGCTTGTTCGAATGCCTATAGACGTAGTAATTATACTGACTGGAGCAACGATGCATCAAGCGAGGATTGCTAGAACTGCCGCTTAAAATTCTTTAGCAAAGACTTGATCTGTTTCTCAGACATGTTCCGGTTTTCCGCCGGAGCCGGCTGATACTTATCGCAGATCATTTTTTCGGCCCCACCAAACGATGCTGCACCTGTGGTGGAACCGGTCTTATTTGCTCGAAATTCCGGGCATTTCTTCTTATGTTTGCAGTTAAAACAGGATGCTTCCTGCTGTCGTTGCGTCTGCGAAAAGCCCTTGCGTTCCAATGAGCGGTCTTTGCGATGGACTTCTTCGGCAGCTGCCAGTGATCGATTCTTGGCAACGAACCGATCGTGATCAATCGAAAATTTTCCAGAACCCATATGTTTTTCCTTCCGGTTCAACCGGTTACAGGGATGACGGTAATCATAATCCTTGCAGACCTGACCCCGCAAGCCTAAAATAATCTTTTGGGCCTCCAAAAAGAAGCCCTCAGGCCGATTCGGAGCTTCCAGACAATAGATGGTGATTTTCTGTACTTCGAGCCGTGCCTATCCCTTGTTTTAGTCTTTCTGCTTAGTATATATTAAATTGTCACGAATCTGTAGCCACCTGTCTCGTATTTAACTATCGTTTTTCCTCCAGCCGGGCTGGGTGGAGCCGAAAAACGGACCTTTTTGGTCACCGAGAAAATACAAGGGCAGAAAGAAACGAATACGCGCCAGTAGCTCAGCTGGATAGAGCGTCGGCCTCCGGAGCCGAAGGTCGTGGGTTCGAATCCCCCCTGGCGTAATTTCTTTCTTCCAATATCACAGGTGTGGTCAAACACTCAAAGGGGAGGTCATTATCAGATTCGAAACTAGAACAACAGGCCTCTTTCTGGTTGTAACGCCAGTCGTCGATGATGGAGAGGTATTTGACTCCGGCATGATGCGGGAGAAAATTCAGGCTTTAATCAATGAAGGGCAGCGAAACCTCGCGATAGACCTTTCAGGCCTTACCTATCTCTATTCGGATGCGATGAATGTCCTGTTCAACCTGAACAGGCAAATTCTCGATGTGAATGGTCGTCTGGCGCTGGTTGCACCGTCTGCCGATGTCTCTCAAATTCTGCAGGGCGCTGGGATCTACAATTTTATTAAGGTGTATCCCACCGACGATGATCTTCTTCGCAGTTCAGAAGAAATCATCATGCAGACGTCCGGATACAGTCTCTCCGCGCTCAAAAAACAAGCTGGTATGGAAGACAAGAAAGCTCCGGAATCAGAGTTTGAGGATCTTCGTGCCGGCATCGAACAGTCCATGAATATCGAGGATCGTACTGTTCAGCCTCCCCAGCAGCAAAGGACACCGCCACAGCCTCAAAGACCATCACCGCAGCAAGGAACACCACAGGGTCAACCCCCGTCGCAACGGCAACAGCAACCGCGTCCCCAGGCTGCACCACCACCGCCGCCTGCAGCACAGCAACCGCCGCAGCCTCAGGAGACTCCGTCATTCGAGCCGCCTGCTCCCCCTGCGCATGAAGAGCCCGTGAGCTTCCCTGAGCCCCAGCCTCAATCAAAGAAGGTCGATCGCTGGGAAGAAGATGAGCCCTCGAAAAAGAAATCTCCTGTTGGAGCTCTCCTGGTAGTTTTTGTACTCCTTGCTGGAATAGCTGGTGCTGGGGTTTATTTCTGGCCGCAAATTTCGGATATAATCGCTCAGCGCACCCAGGTTACCGAAGAGCCCGCTTCCACACGGCCACCCCAGCTTCCTACCGAAGAAGAACCGTCTGGTTCTGATGTGGCAGAAGCAGGGGAAAACACAGAAGAAGCTCAGGAAGAGAAACAGGAAGTCGCCAAGCCTTCAAAACCTGCACGTTCGGTATCCCGCACTCCGTCCCGTCCTGCTCGACGCGCGACCACGAGGCGGTCCCGCCCGAAACCTCCTCCCCCTGCTCCGAAACCAACCAATGAATTGGTTGTTCGAACCAGTCCGTCCGGAGCAACTATCAGTATCGATGGTAACGTTGTCGGGAAGAGCCCCTACACCTGGACCAACCCGAAAGTCCGGGGGGCTGTCCGCGTTAAGGCCGAAATGCCCGGATACACGACGAAAACCGAGATGGTCGAGTATCTCGGAGGCAAAAAGCAAGAGACGCTCGCATTGGTCGAGGCTCCCAAGGCTCCTCCTGCACCACCCAGGCCGGTGGCCTCCAGCACTCCGCCTCCGGCACCAAAGCCAACGCCGGAACCTCCGGCGCCGAAGCCGGAACCAACGCCTCCTCCAGCGCCAAAAACCGCCTCTGCACCACCACCACCCGCACCTCCTGCTCCTGCGGCAAGCTCTCAGGCAGCCGGAGAACCTGGAACGGTCTTCGTTTCTTCGATTCCTCCAGTTGCCGATGTCTACATGGACGGCAAACATATTGGAAAAACCAACATTGCCAAATTGAATGTTTCATCGGGTACACACACTATGAAGTTTGTGAAGGGATCCAAAGAACATACGGTAGAAATGACTTTCAAACCCGGAGACAATCCAGCCAAACACGTAACGTTCTGATTCCAAGTGCCAGATCAATTTTCAAAAGTTCTTGCAATGATTGTATATACCTGGAGCCGGATCAGAGGTTTTCCTCTGGTCCGGCTTTTTCTGTGCTTCCCAGTGGTTCTGGGAACCCTTTTCGTCTCCTGCAATATGAATTCGCAGGAAATGCCTGCCTCTCCGGAAAAATCGATCGCAAAAGAGGTGTCGGAAGAACCAAATACCTTGCTGGGTACGAGTAGGATTTCTACCGCGAAAGATCATATCGTTGGTTCGGGAGATACCTTTGCAGGTATCCTGTCAAAGCACGATCTTTCTGCTGCTTATGCGCACCATATTTACCGCCTCTTTAAAAAAATCGGGTTCGTATCCCTCTTCCCTGGAGACAGTATCGTTCTTACGATCTCCGAGGAAGGCGCCCTGGAGAATCTTTCTCTCCTAAGCCGATTCAAGCAATGGTACAGTATTCGTTTCGACGGTCCCATGATGGAGGCTCAGCGAACCGATGTCGCCATGACCTCATGTATACGCCTGGCACGGGGTCAGCTTGAGACTTCGCTATCCGAAGCCCTCTACGACATGGGAATCGGGGATGCTGTCGGTAGCCGTTTCACGGATGTTTTTGCCTGGGATATCAACTTTTTCATCGATCCTCGTCCCGGGGATTCCTTCACCATTCTGTTCGAAGAAAACTTCGCGAATGGAAAACACCTGGGCTATGGGGAAATCCTCGCTGCCCGGTATACCACGAAAGAAAGGGACTTTTTCGCGGTCGGGATGCCCGACACCTCGAACAAGCTTCTCTATTATGATCTGGACGGGAATTCGGTGCAGAAGTTCTTTTTGAAAGCTCCACTGAAATTCTCCCGAATTTCTTCGGGCTTCTCCTATCGTCGCCGGCACCCTATTCTGGGAATTGCCCGCCCGCACCTGGGCATCGATTATGCTGCTCCCACGGGTACCCCCGTGTATGCTGCGGCCGATGGAATCGTCAGTTTTGCCGGTACAAAAGGCGGGTACGGAAGACACATTCGAATACGACATGGTGGTGCATACCAAACCTATTATGGACATCTTCATGGGATAGCTCGTGGCATTCGCTCTGGTCGGCGGGTCCGTCAGGGGGATATCATCGGTACTGTTGGATCCACCGGTCTTTCGACCGGCCCGCATCTTGATTACCGCATGAAAAAGGGCAGTATTTTTGTAAATCCGCTCACGATAAAGATCCCGGCCGGGCAGGCGGTTGCGGAAATCGACCGGCCCAGGTATGAAGCAATTCGCGCAGAATACATGAGTATTCTCAGTGGTCGCTTCGGGGCAAACAGCGGCGCATTCACGGTCGAAGTGTGTCTTCCCCAGGAGCCCGTCCCAATCAAAACGAAAGAGAAAAACCCATCCTATGTCCATGCAGAAGGCTCTTGAGCGGATCAGAAAAGAACTCGTAGATTCCGGACGGGATTCCCGGTACAGGATTTCGGCCTATGGGTTTGTGTTGAATGGGCTTGAGTATTACATTTCCAGGATCGGCACGAAACGCCATGTCAGCGGCGAAGAGCTTTCCTATGGACTGGCCGAGTTTGCGGCACGACAGTTCGGTCCACTGGCTCACGATGTCCTGTGCGCATGGGGAATAGAGAAAACCGATGATTTTGGGGCGATCGTCTACAACCTGATCGGCATCGGACTCATGAGTCGTCGAGATGAAGATCGACTCGAAGATTTCTTCTCGGTGTTTAACCTGAAAGCATACCTTGATGCCTATCCAGAGCAAAAGCTTGATCTGAATTTCATCAGAGCGGTTCGCGGGGCTTGATTTCGAGCTGGCGCCGTTGTATCTTTATGCATTCTGAAAGTCGTGAAAGCGTGGCGCTTTAGCTCAGTCGGTAGAGCAAGGGACTGAAAATCCCTGTGTCCGCAGTTCGATTCTGCGAGGCGCCATTTTAGATTAGAGCCTGGTATTTGATTCCAGGCTCTTTTTTTTTGTTCTCCATCACTGCCTGCCGAATCCCAAAAGCATTCTTTGTTCCCGTAACCGCCCGCCACCACGAAGTAGCTGCGAGCACCACCTCCATCCACTCTGACGCAACCGGGGAGGAGGAGCAGAGGGCTACTTGATTACTTTCTATTTCGAATGTGGCAGGGCCTCCACCTTACAATTACCTGGCAGCGTGTCCGTAGTTTTGATGCTTGGCTCTTGGTAAAAAGAAAGGTGTATGGCACAATGGTCCCGATTCATGTGGAGACTTCGACAGGGGATACTGCATTCGATCGTAGCGACCCCCAAGCCTTCTGGGTGGGGAGTATCAGGTTTTCTGTAATGGAAGTCGAGGATCGATGGTTCGGCGAAGGGTACCGGTACGTTAAGGTGTTTGCCGATGATTCCGGGCACCACATTCTTCGTCAGGATCATGAACGAGGAGCATGGTTTCTGTTGGCAAACTCAGTCAAGCAGTAAAAGAGGTTTGGAGCGCTTGTTCATGCAAAAAGCCCGTCGATTGACGGGCTTTTTTGCATGATCCAACAAGCTCCTCAAATGCTCTTCTTATAAACTGAAGAGGGACGGAACTTAACGACCTTGGAAGCAGGAATAGTAATCTGCTTGCCGGTCTGAGGGTTTCGGCCTTTTCTGGATTTTCTCTTTGCAACTGTGAAAGATCCAAAACCAATGAGCTGGACGCCACCCTTTTTGGTTCCCTTCTTGATGTTCTCCAAAACTGAGTTTACCGCCTTCTCCGACATCGCTTTGGAGAGTTTGGTGTCCTTCGCGATTGCGGCAATGAGGTCACCCTTGTTCATCAAAAACCTCCTTTAGGTTTGTGAAGGATTATTGGAACCACGAATACAATATACGCAAATTGGCAAACGGGACGCAATAAATAAATGCTGTTTTTCACTTTTTCCGGTTACCGGCGAAATCGGCCACACTACGGGGCATTCCGGGTTATTTACTTAATAATAACAAGAGATCCATCACCCACACCTTTCTTCCGCGCGAGAATGCGGGAATCATGTAATTTTCTATAGATGGTTCGATTCCCGGGCCTACATAGCCGCGGCTCCAGCCGTCTCTTGCTGGTCGCGCCACCATTGGCAGTACTGTACCCGTACGGAAGACTTCACCCCCTGGCGGTACAGTCGTCGTTTTAGTATTTCTTATCATGTCCCTGCAATTAAAGCGTGGACTCGGGTTCATTGAGGAGGACATCCCGCCGTATGACAGTCGTTGTACCTCAAAATTACCACATCAAGAAATCACTCGAGAAAAGTCGGGTACTCTGCATATCCGATCAAGAGGCGCGTCTGGAGGATATCCGTGCGCTCCGGATAGGTATTCTCAATATCATGCCCGAGGCCGAAAAATATGAGTTCAGCATTCTCCGGCCGCTGGGAAGATCGGTCATGCAGATCGAACCCGTGTGGATTCGCCTGCATACTCACGCATATAAAAGCAGTAATCGCGAGCATCTCAGCAAGCTATACGTCCCGTTCGAAGAAGCGATTAAGGATCGTTTTCTTGACGGTCTTATCCTCACCGGAGCACCGGTCGAGGAGATGCCTTTTGAACAAATAACCTACTGGCCAGAAATCCAGCGGATTCTTCGCTATGCCCGCAACAACATCGCTTCAACGCTGGGCATGTGCTGGGGGGGTCTGGCACTGGCGAAATTTATGGGTATCGATACAGAAATCTACTCAAAGAAGGTTTTCGGCGTCTACGAAACGAAAAATCTCGACCCGAAGCACCGGATTACGGGAGATATGGATGATGTTTTCTGGTGTCCTCAAAGCAGGCATTCAGGAATTCCGGACGACGTTCTGGAAAACGAAGCAGAAAAAGGGAATATCCGGTTGTTAGCCCACGCCAATCACGGGGGATATGTCATATTCGAGAGCATGGATCACAGGTTTGTTATGCACCTCGGGCATCTTGAATACGATCCTGAGAGACTGGTGGAAGAGTACCGGCGTGATATGCGCCTGGGAAGAAAAGACGTTGGCACGCCCGACAACCTTGATCTTGAAAACCCGGTGAATCGCTGGCGGGGAAACCGAACAGAATTTTTCTCCCAATGGATCAAATATGTCCATGAGACGACCTCTTTCTGAAAGCGAGCAGGCTATGAAACAGCGGAATTCTTCCTCAGGCTCCAAGGAAAACACCGCCGATTTCTACAACTGGGTCAATAAGCGGCTTCATGAAGTTGTAGAGCGGCTGGAAAAAAGCGCTACCGAGAATTTCGATATCCATACCGAAGATGGTCTCGATCTTGCCGGTCGTCACGAGATCATTCAGGTTCTCGACGATATCCTTGCTGCACTTTTTCCCGGATGCTACAGCAAACAACGGGTTACCCGAGAAGACATGAATTTCTTTCTCGGTGATATCCTTCGGCATATCAGTATTCGTCTGCTGCGGCATATCCGCGAAGTACTTCGAGTTCGCTGCATTCGGGACAATTGCCGGAGCTGCGATTGCGATACGACAGCACAGAATGCAGTCATACAGCTTATCGAGGCGTTTCCCGGCATTCGATCAATTCTTCTCGAAGACATCCAGGCAGCCTACGAAGGAGACCCTGCAGCGAAATCCCTGGATGAAATCGTCATGAGCTATCCCTATATTGAAGCTATCGCGACGCACAGGATAGCCCATGAGCTTTACCTGTTGGACATTCCTGTTATTCCACGTATCATGTCTGAACACGCCCACAGCCGCACAGGCATAGATATTCATCCAGGAGCCACGATCGGCCCCCGGTTTTTCATTGACCATGGTACTGGTGTCGTTATCGGAGAAACCTGCACTATCGGTACAAATGTCAAACTTTATCAGGGAGTTACTCTGGGGGCACTTTCTTTTCCTCTCGATGATTCCGGCAAACCAATCAAAGGAATCAAACGGCATCCGGATATCAAAGACAATGTCGTTATCTACGCGAATGCAACGATTCTGGGAGGTGAAACGGTCATCGGGAAAGGTTCGGTTGTCGGAGGTAACTGCTGGATTACAAAGTCCGTATCCCCCGGGGCAATCGTTTACGGAACAGAACAGGCAAAATCGAAAACCAAGTAATTCGGTAGGGCGTGCAAAGCTTTTATCCTCACCCCTTTTTACGGACACTGCGAGGTATGATCGTGCACACCAGCGCGATTCTTCTCCTCTTGGTATGGTTCATTCCCCTGCTGGTCTTTCTCCGCGGGTACTCTCCGCCTCTCTCGATTTTTCGCCTGGCTTTTTTCCTTTCCCTGTCTATCGTGGCACTGGGCGTCCTTTCCCTGCGTATCATGAATGGTTTCCTCTCCACCAGAATCGATGTTCTTGGAGATCGAATCGTAAAATCCAGTCGATCTCGAAAAACCGTCCTGCCATTTAATTCCGTAGCATCTTTTTCGTGCCGACGCTTTGACGTGATTCCCGGACCCATCGCTTTTTTGCGGTCACCGAAGGCATCTCTCTCAATCGAGCCTTTTTATGCACACCTCACCGAGCTGATCGAGCTTTTGGAAGACCGGTTGAGACTCCAAGGAAGAGATGAGGCGTATGACGAAGCCACGATGGGCCGGGTGCGTATCCAGGCGCGGTCACACGAACGCAGTAGTCGTCGCATCGCCGTGTTTCTTACGGTCCTCCCGGCATCGGTGTCTATTTTGTTTTCGGTAGGGCTCATTGCAGCATATTATTACTGGATGTTTCCCCTTTTTCTGGCTGTGGGATGGGCGCTGCTTAGTATGCTTTTTCCAGCGATCATGTTTGTTGCGGGAAACACGATTGCTACTGTGGTCATCAGCAAAGAGCTCACCCGTGGCATTTCTCCAGTAAAAAAAGAACAGCAGATATTCGCACTTTCCGGAATCACCGTATGTGCGATATATCTGCTGCTGGGAATTGGTGCCAAACTCGCCTATTGGTCCGGGTTGTAAAACAGCCCCCGAAGCTATCCCCGATAGCGATAGGCCACGAAGAAAGTATCGTCTTTCCGTTGCACTAAAAACATAATCGCATCACCCTTCTGGATTTTTCGGGCCGTGGCTTTGAACTGCTTGGCCGACTTGATCACGTGTGACCGTCCCCGGATACGCATCTCCTTGATCACGTCTCCTTCCACGAGGCCTTCGGCTGCAGCACCGGCACTACGATTTACTGCAGTTATCAAAGCACCATCAACGCTTTTGGGCAAGCCATATTTCTGGCGCAGTACGCGCGTCAGATCGGACACTTCAAGACCGAGTTTGGTGGCGACATCGGATTCTTTCGCATCCTTTTCCGGGCGTTTCTTGCTCGAGCTTGCTGTCGCCACCTTATTCTGATCCAGCGTGGTGAGACGAGCGTCGAGTTCTATTTTCTTTCCATTACGCACAACACCGAATTTCACCGTTTTTCCAGGATCAATGCTGGCGATCACATTTCTCAGCTCGTTGGGATCTCGAACGGCACGCCCATTGACTGAAACAACGATATCTCCCCGTTTCATTCCGGCTTTTTCCGCAGGTTCGCCCTCGATAACCTGACCAATAAGAACACCACTGGTCGTCGCATCGAGGCCCATCGCGTCTCGTGTTGCGGCATCCAAGGGTTGGATTTTTACTCCAAGGAATCCACGATTTACCTGGCCTTCGTAGATAAGGTCTTCCATGATCCATCGGGCCATGTTGATCGGTATTGCAAACCCGATCCCCATGTAGCCTCCGGACCGTGTGTAAATCATTGTGTTGATCCCCACAAGTTCGCCTTCAATATTCAGCAATGCGCCTCCCGAGTTCCCCGGATTAATAGCTGCATCGGTCTGAATGAAATTCTGATACGCGTTTTGAGGCAGCCCCTGGGCCAGAGCCTGGCGTCCCAGTGCCGAGACAATTCCTGCGGTCACAGTCGATGTCAGATTGAAGGGGTTTCCGATCGCGATTACCCAGTCACCCGGGCGAAGGCTTTCAGAGTCTCCTAAATAGGCTACGGGTAGATTCGAAACGTCGCCCCGTATTTTTACCACGGCAACATCGCTCAACGAATCGGCCCCAACGATATCGGCTTCATAGACTCTTCCGTCCGCGAGTTTCACCTCAATCTCATCGGCCCCGCCTACAACATGAAAGTTAGTGAGAATATACCCGTCTTCGGAAACGATCACACCGGAACCGATTCCCTGCTGGCGCCGTTCCTGCTTTTGTAGCGGCTGCTGGGGTTCCTGTCTTTGGCGCGGTCCGAAAAAATGATCAAAGGGCGAATTGAGAAACGGCTCATCTTCAAAAAAACGGTAGAACGGGTTATTGTAGAAAACGATAGTGTCAATCTGGGTAGGTATTACCGAAACAACTGTCGGAAGCGCCTCTTCGGCAACATCGGCAAAAATCGTTTTGAATCCCGCGAAATTTCCTGCGGTTTCCACGTTGGGTTTTTGGCGCGAACCAAAGTCAATGCTCCCCGCCTGGGGGCGTTTTGAATCCGCAAAAGAAAACCGACAACCCAGCAGATAAATACCCGCCAGTAAGACAAATGCAGAACTCAGGCGCACCAGGGGTTTGCGCATTACCGGACCTCCTTGTGTTAGCAGCAATCGTATGTGAATTCGACTTGTATAGCTTCTTTATTGCACGGGCCATTCCGACCGGCCATCTCAGGGCCGCTTCAGAAAGGTGGCGCATTGAGTGCTTTCCCTGAGGACAATTGGTTTTAGGCAGATAAAAGGAGCATAATACAAGCACAGAAAAATACGGAGAAAACAGCTTCGAGAGCAAGTAATACCGGCGTACGTTCAGCCTTGTGGTGAATTAGGCTGGGGCAACGCTGCCTCTTGCTGTAACTTCGTGACATGCCGCTGCGCATAGACCATGAGCGGTATCAGACACCAGAATAGAACTGCCCCGGTCGTAAACACCACCCGAAACCCCGAGGAGACCGCTATGAGGCCCGACAATACCGGAGCAGAAGCCCAGCCAAGGGACTTGGCAGTAACTGCCCAGCCAAAGAGTGTCGCACGCCGTGACGGCTGGGTCACTTTAGAAAGCCAGATCTGGAGGAGCGGGTCCAGTCCGCCGGCACAAAATGCAAAGACCAGACGCGCAGGGAAAAGGACACTGAATAGCGGTACCGCTCCCATAGCTAGCATTGCTATTCCGGATCCCAAAGCCGAGAGCTTCCCAATGCTCGAGACAGCATGTCTGTCGGAAAGGCGCCCCAGAAAGAATCCGGCCAATGCTGCACCTACCGCCGCTAAGGCATTCAACAAACCGGTCAATCGTGAAGCCCCTTCGATCGTTCCGTGAAGTTCCTGTACGTACAGAGGAATAATAGGTCGATCAAAACTTCGTGCAATAGAAACGAACAAGAGAAGAAGGAGAATGGGGGCGCCGGGCCCAAACACCGTCAGATGTCGTTGCCAGAAAGCTTTCTGGGGGCGAGCCGCCTTTTTTATCGAGCTGCGGTCGAAATCTTCACGAACGAGGCTTAGAACGAGCGTCCAGGAAATGAACAACAGCACAGAGGAGATCTGGAAGGTGTGCCGATAGCCGATTTCTTCGGAAAGAAGCCCGCCGAGTGCCGGCCCAACCATCAGTCCCATGAACATTGCGGTACTAAGGGAGCCGAGCGCTTTGCCCTGATGCTCCTGGGGTGTAGTAGAAGCCACGAATGCTGTAGATGCACCCACCGTGCCGGTAAACATACCCTGAAGGAAACGCAGAAACACGAACACTGCCGGCGAAGGAGAGTAGGCCATGCCCAGAAGTATGAGTCCTGCGGCAAAGGTCGCTCGCAACATCATCAGCCTTCGCCCATACCGATCGGCCAATGTCCCCCAGAGTGGAGACATGATTGCCAGTCCCACCCCGGTAGCCGAAGCTGCCAGGGCAGCCCACATTTTTACGCTGTCAGGATCACTTACACCCAGCTGTTGTATGAAGAATGGAGCAAACGGAAGAGAAAGAGAGAAGCCGCAAATGCTGAAAAACTGCGAAACCCATATTACTCCGAGATTACGTTTCCAGGGTGTCATATTTCGACACTAAAAATCGGAAGGCTGCTCATGATCCATTCGCACAATATTCGATGTTCCACTTTCGACAAACGACTGCTCAGAAATGCGCGTGAGTATTGCATTTTCCCGGAATTCTTCCAGTGTGAGCGCTCCGGTGTTGCACATCGATGACCTTATTTTTGCAATGGTTACTTCGAGAACATCCTTAACGGAACCAACAATAGGAACATATCCTTCAATCCCTTCCTCAAACTTCATATTACTGGCATCTCCCGAGTAATACCGCTGCCAGTTCCGCGCTCGATTTGAACCTTCTCCCCAATATGGCTTGTACATTCTTCCCCGAATGCTAACTTTCGGTGTGGGGCTTTCGTAGGTCATGGCAAAATACCGGCCCATCATGACAAAATCGGCACCCATGGCCAGCGCTATAATTATCTGTGTGTCGTTTGCCAATCCACCATCCGAGCAGACCGGGATATAGTTTCCGGTCTCCTGATAATAATGGTCACGCTCCCGCACGACATCGAGCAGTGCCGATGCCTGCCCACGGCCAATTCCTTTTTGTTCGCGGGTAATACATATCGAGCCCCCGCCGATTCCGACCTTGACAAAATCTATGTTTGCTTCTTCGGCAAGGTACCTGAACCCCTCACCCGAAACGACGTTTCCTCCGCCAACCACCAGATCTTCTCCGAATTCTTTACGTACCCACAATGCGGCATCACGCTGATACTCACTGTAGCCATCCGATGAATCAAAGGCTACGACATCTACACCTGCTTCCACCAGCGCCGGAACGCGTTCCTTATAATCGTGCGTGTTGATACCGGCACCTACTACCAGGCGTTTCTTACCATCCAGCAATTCGGATGGGTTCATTCGATGATCCACGTAGTCTTTTTTGAAAACAAGAGAATGGAGATGTCCCGTGTCATCAAGAATCGGCAAACACTCCTTTTTTTGCTTTCGAAGAAGAGAGTTGGCTTCTTTGAGGGATATGCCCACTGTTCCGAAAACGACCTTTTCTTTGGGGGTCATATAGTCGGCAATCGGTGCATTAAGATCGTCTTCGAATTCCCAGAAATCCTTGTCGGTCAGAATCCCAAGAAACTTACCGTTTTTGGATCCGTCATCGGTGATAGCCATAGTCGAATGGCCCGTCTTTTTGGTAAGTGCTACGGCTTCGGTCAGTTTCTGGTCCGGCCGAAGGTTCGAATCACTCTGAACGAAACCGGCTTTGTGTGTCTTTGCCCGCGTAACCATGGCCACCTGGTTTTCAATAGGCTGAGAACAGAAAATGAATGCCAGCCCCCCCTGGCGAGCCAGGGAAATTGCCATTTCGGCACCCGACACCGCCTGCATGCTCGAGGTTACAAATGGGGTATTTAAACTCAGCCTGCTTTCGGCTCCCTTGATCTTTCTGGCAATCGGAGTCTGAAGAGAAGTATTGGAAGGTACATGCTTGGTAGTAGAAAGTCGCGGAACGATGAGGTACTCCGAAAACGTTCTGGATACATCCGGCATTATCTGAGCCATATCTTTTTCCCTGGTTCGATTGGGCGGGTTATTTCTTGAAAATTAGCGGGGCGAGGATTTGAACCTCGGACCTTCGGGTTATGAGCCCGACGAGCTACCGGACTGCTCCACCCCGCAGTAAAATTGTCGTGCTTTAAGCGTAATTTCGGTACACCGATCCGGAAATTGTGCCGATCGATGGCTACAAAAATAGCTAAGAACAAAGCCAAGATGGTAATGATGATGAGACTGGCCCTGTGAGCGACTCAGTCGAGCTTCTTTTTAAGCTGCGCCAGCTTCGTTAGGGCTTCAAGCGGTGTCATTGCATTTACATCGATTTTCTTAAGCTCATCCAGAATCGGCTGATGTGGTGATATTGAGGGAGTAGCAAGAGATGAGTCCTCTCCAACGAAAAGATGGGTCTGAATAACCGAGGACGGCTGCATCCGGCCGCTGCGTTTCTCGGCAAGTGCCGGTTTCTGATCGGGGGTGAGTTCCATGCGCTCAAGATTCGCCAGTATCTCTTTTGCCCGCACGATTACATCTTTGGGCACCCCCGCAAGCCGTGCTACCTGGATCCCGTAGGAGTGATCACATCCTCCTTCGGCAATTTTTCGTACAAAGATGATCCTGTCGTTCCATTCTTTCACTTTCACATGAAGGTTGCGGACCCGGGGGAACAATGAGGCTAATTCGGTCAGTTCATGGTAATGTGTAGCGAAAAAGGTCCGAGGATTTCGTCCGGGGGTCTCATGAAGGTACTCGGCTACAGCCCAGGCAATGGAAATTCCGTCGAAGGTTGATGTGCCCCGCCCTACTTCATCCAGCAGTACGAGACTTCGGTCAGTGGCATTATTCAGTATATTGGCTACTTCGATCATTTCGACAAGAAACGTACTTTGGCCCCGTGCCAGGCGGTCGGAGGCTCCTACCCGGGTGAAAATTCTGTCGACAACACCTATTTCCGCTGTGCCTGCAGGTACAAACGAACCCATCTGAGCCATAATAGCTATCAGCGCGTTCTGTCGCAAATAGGTTGATTTACCTGCCATGTTTGGCCCTGTAATTAACAGAATTCTCGTCTGATCACCCTCTATGGAAGTATCGTTGGGTACAAACTGTTCGGCACCGGTCATTTTTTCCACGACAGGGTGACGTCCATCTCGAATCATCATATTGGTGCTGTCATCGAGCACCGGTCGCGTGTACATATTTTCCGAAGCAACCGTGGCTAGCGAAACGAGCGCATCGATTTTCCCGATTGCCTCCGCTGCCTTCTGAACCCGCTCGCATTCCTTGGCGACCTCTGCCCGAAGTTCACAGAATAGTCCGTACTCGAGATCAGCCATGCGCTCCTGGGCACCAAGGATTTTTTCTTCTTTTTCCTTGAGATCGGGAGTAATGAAGCGCTCTCCATTAACAAGGGTCTGTTTCCGAATGTAATCTTCAGGTACCGCTGCACTGTTTGCCTTTGATACTTCTATGTAGTATCCAAAAACCTTGTTGAATCCTACTTTCAGAGAAGAGATACCTGTTCGTTCACGCTCTGTTTTCTGAAGATTGGCGATCCACTGTTTTCCATTCACCGAAGCATCGCGGAGTTCATCGAGTTCTGCCGAAACTCCGGGTCGAATCAGATTACCCTCGCGCAGGCTTACCGGGGGGTTTTCCGAGATGGTGTTTTCTATGCGGTCGGCCAGTTCATCGAACCCACCTATGAAATCCAACTGCATGCTGATAAACGAAGGAGCGCCCGAAGCGGCAATTTGAATGATTCGAGGAAACATCCGAAGTGATCGCATAAGAGAAACAAGATCGCGACCATTTGCCCGCTCGAAAACAATTCTCCCAATCAATCGCTCAATATCTGCAACGCTTCGAAGTGCCATTCCTATTTCACCACGGGCGAAAACGTCCTTGCGAAGCCAGTCGACACAATCGAGTCTGTCGGATATTTTAGAGGGATCCTTGAGCGGGTGGGTAATCCAGTGCCGCAGCAATCGTCCGCCCATCGCGGTGCAGGTTCGGTCCAGCGTCCAGAGCAGCGTTCCTTCGGCATCTTCGGCATTCAGTGGGCGCAAGAGTTCGAGGTTACGGATAGTCGCTGCATCCAGGAGTGCATATTCTCCCAAATACCGTGGTTGCACCGAAGAAATATGCTGTAATCCGTTTTTCTTCTGTTCTTTGAGGTATGACAGCAATGCTCCTGCTGCCCGAATCCCGACAGGATAGGAATCCAGCCCCAATCCCTCGACCGATGCAACCCGGAAATGGGTAGTCAATACACTGATCGCGTTATCAAGATCGTACTTCCAGCCATCATACCTGGTAATTACCGGTCGCGATATCTGGCGGAGAAGGTGTTCAATAGTGGATTCATCCACTGTTTCGCTCATGACAAGTTCTGTGGGTTCCAGTCGTGCCAGCTCTTCTTCGAGTTCTCGCGCCGAGAGTTCTTCAACCCAGAACTGCCCGGTGGATAAGTCACAAATGGCCAGGCCTGTTCGATCGGTATCATAGAATATCGATGCTATGAAGTTGTTTGTTTTCTCATCGATATAGTTGTCTTCGGTAGCGGTCCCGGCAGAAATAACTTCTATCACATCCCGCTTTACAATCCCCTTAGCCTTTTTCGGGTCTTCGACCTGTTCGCATATCGCTATTTTATGTCCTGCTCGCACGAGCCGATTCGCATAGCGATCCAATGCATGGTGAGGAAAACCAGCCAGGGGCGTATCGTCACTACCACCGTTATTGCGCTTGGTGAGGGTCAGGCCGAGTATCTGTGACGCTATTTTTGCGTCATCACCGAAGAGTTCATAGAAATCACCCATACGGTAAAGAAGAACCGTTGCCGGATACTGCTCTTTGAGAGCAAGATATTGCTTCATCAATGGTGTTACACCACCCGATGATTTTACGGAGTTTTTTTTCTGTGGTGTTTCCGAAGATGAAGACATATGCTCTGGGCCGAATGATTCCATGGGGATCTAAACTGAGAATCTACCGTTCATTCTTTTCTGATGTGTCGGGTGAGTCCTGAACAGAACTTTCTTCGGAGCCTTGGTCTGGTGAAGAAGTTTTTTCAGTGGATTGAGCATCGGCTTGCTCGACTTCGTTTTCCGATGTGCTGTTACTATCGTCCTGTGACTCGATTGATTGGCTTTGTTCGTTGTGCTCAGCAGATGCGTGGTTTTCGTTAGTTTCCAGTTCCTGATCAGCTTCCGGTTTTTCTTCGGAGCTACCCTCCTCTGAGACACCATTGGATTCGAGGGCTTGATCCGGCAAACCAGTTCCCTCTGTGGTTTCTTCCTGTGTGTTTTCTTCGCTTTTTTCTTTTTCGCCCGACCCTTCTGCTTTCTCCTGGTTCATCTGTTCCAGCTCGTTGGCAAGATCGCCCATTTTTTCTTTGGCAACCTGCTCAAAATCATCGATAGTAGGCAGGTCTTTTATACTGCGCAAACCAAAATATGAAAGGAATTCCTTTGTAGTGGAGTACAAAAGAGGTCTTCCCGGCTTATCACTTCTTCCGGCGATCGTGATAAGGTGTCGTTCCAGAAGCGTACGTATGGCACCATCCGACACGACTCCACGTACGGCTTCAATTTCGGCTTTTGTGAGCGGCTGTTGATAGGCGATTATGGCCAGGCACTCCAGAGCCTGGATAGAGAGGCGACGGCTTGTTTTTTCTTTGAAAAGCTGCCGAACCCAGGGAGAATAGTAAGAAACGGTACGAAACTGGTACCCTCCGGCAACTTCGACTATCTCAAAGGGATGACGCTGGTTCTGGAGCTCGGTATTGAGTTTTTCGACCAGCTTTCGGATCTGACGCCCATCGGGTTCTCCTGGAAGAATGGATTTGAGTTTTGTCGAACTCATTATCTCATCGGATGCAAAAAGGACGGCTTCGAGCACACGAAGAAGCTCAGCTCCCTGAAATTCTTCTTCCTCCGGAGTGATAGTTTCGTTCTGAACTGAATTTTGTGGAGCTGTATGCCCGTTGTGGTTTTTTCTGGTGCTACTCACCCTCGCCCCCTTCTTCCGCCTCAAGGTCTACACCTCGTTCCCGCTCCTCTTCTTCGCGGTAGGAAACAAATATCGACCCAAACTGCTCTTCCTGACGAAACCAGATCTGCTGCATTTTTATCAACTCAAGTATAGCCATGAACGTTGCGACCAGAGCAATTCTACGAACATCGTCAGAGAAAAGCTCAGCAAAGGGTATTTCCTTTTTTTCACTAAGCAAACCAAGTATGTGTTCAAGTCGATCGTCGATACGAACATCATCACTTACCACCACATGACGCGGTTCTTCGGTAGCGGCTCGTTCGAGAATCGACTTGAAGGCGGTAAGAAGATCGAAAATAGTTACATTTCCGATTCCCGGATCTTCAGGTTCTTCCACTTCAGGCATTTCATCCTTGATTCCACGGGCGAACGTGCCCTGCTGCTGTGACTCGAATACCTTGAGCGTACCAGCCGCTTCTTTGTACTTCTTGTACTCAAGAAGCTGCTCAATGAGCTGCTCTCTCGTGTAAATGTCGTCTTCAGCGTCTTCAAGATTCTCGTGAGTATCTCGTGGAAGCAGTTCTCGAGCTTTTAGCCGCAACAGGGTAGCAGCCATATGAAGGTACTCGCTTGCGACATCGATGTTCAATTCTCGAATGAGGTCAAGATAATCAAGATACTGTCTGGTTACCTGCGCAACCGAAATAGCAGTGATCTCGACCTCAGACTTCGTTACAAGAAACAACAACAGATCAAGCGGTCCCTCGAACAAATCCAACCGGACTTCATATTCCTCTCCCGAGCGCATCTAGAGCCAACTCCTACTCAACGGTAACGCTCTTGGCGAGGTTTCTCGGCTGATCGATCTCACATCCTCGCATTGCCGCTATGTGATAGGCCAACAGCTGAAGCGGTATAACCGAGAGCAGTGGGCTGAATTCCGGTCGAGTTTTCGGTATATGGATAACGTGTTGAGCGTGCTTGTAAATTTCCTTGTCACCATCATTTGCAATAGCTATTACTTTTCCACCCCGTGCAATTATTTCCTGAATATTGCTGATGACTTTGTCGTATACCGCATCTTTCAAGGCAATAACCACCGACGGCATATCTTTGTCGATCAACGCGATCGGTCCGTGTTTCATTTCCGCAGCAGGATAGCCTTCGGCATGAATGTAGGATATTTCCTTGAGCTTGAGCGCCCCTTCCAGAGCTACCGGAAAATTGTACGACCTGCCAAGGTAGAGAAAATTGTTGTGACGAGAGTAAACCTCTGCTATTTCTTTTACTTTCTCGTTCTGCCCCAGGATTTTCTTCACCTGCTTTGGAATATCGTTGAGCGCTTTTGCCATTCCCATCCCATCATCGTGGGATATCCGGCGCATTCTTCCCATGAGAAGAGTAAGAAGAGACATAACGGCAATCTGAGAGGTAAAGGCCTTGGTGGAAGCAACCCCGATCTCGGGACCTGCATGAAGATAAACCCCTCCATGGGTTTCGCGGGCAATGCTCGATCCTACCGCATTACATATGCCAAGAACCGTTGCTCCCTTCCGTTCGGCCTCCCTGAGAGCAGCTAGCGTATCGGCTGTTTCACCGGATTGACTTATTACGAAAACGAGTGTCTTCGAATCGATGATAGGATTGCGGTAGCGAAATTCCGAGGCATATTCTACTTCAACGGGAATCCCGGTAAGCTCCTCAAGCATGTACTCACCAACCAGGGCTGCATGCCAGCTGGTTCCGCATGCGGCCAGTATGATTCGGTTTATTCGGCGAAGCTCATGCAACACCAGGTTCAGACCATCCAGCCGAGCGGTTCCGTCGTCCAGTAAAAGTCGCCCCCGCATCGCGTTTTTAATTGTCTCCGGCTGCTCAAAGATCTCCTTGAGCATAAAATGATCGAATCCGCCCTTGGCCAATACGTCGGCATCGTAATCGAGATTTTGAACTTCGTGGGCAACTTTTTTGTTATCAAGCGAACGGGTTTCGTATTCATCATCCTTCAGGACCACCATGTTGTTGTCCTTTAGGTAAACGACCTTTTTGGTATGCCTCACTACCGCAGAAGCATCCGAAGCCAGGAAATACTCACTTTCTCCAATTCCCACAACGAGAGGAGAACCGCGTCGCGCTCCAACCAACACTCCCGGGGAATCTTTGGCGATAACGGCAATTCCGAACGTTCCTTCGACATCGGCTAGCGCTCGAGCTACCGCTTTTGCAAGATCTCCGTTTTTGTAATACTTTCCTACCAATTGGGCGAGTATTTCCGTATCCGTATCGGATTTGAACTCTACGCCTTCCTTGGTGAGCTTATCCCGCAAAGTACGATAATTCTCGACGATTCCATTGTGAACAAGTGCTATCTGATTATGATAGTCTGCATGAGGATGAGCGTTTTTCTGTGAAGGAGCCCCGTGAGTGGCCCAGCGGGTATGCGCTATTCCGAGTCCACCGGCCTTGTCTCTTGACTCCATCAGGGCCCGTAGATTGTCGACTTTTCCTTTGTCCTTGTGGATTTTAAGACCCTTGCCATTGAGCAGTGCCATCCCAGCACTATCGTAGCCACGGTATTCAAGTGCAGCAAGCCCTTCGATCAGGACCGAGTACGCTTCCTGATTACCGATATATCCTACAATTCCGCACATACATGTCTCCTGGAGAAATGGGAAATCCGTTCATTGGGACCCCTTACGATAGCAATTCGCCTGCCATTTTGCAAGATAAATGAGCCTTACTGGAGAAGGTGCAAACAGGTACAGATAGATACTGAAGGAAAAAGTCGGGCTATTCTTTCACCTGCTCCTGTGCGTACTTGAGTCCTTCTTTGGTGAACGCTGCTGCGGAGAGTATCAGGTCAGTGTTTTCAGCGTCTTCTTTGAGGACCTTTTCGCCCCAGACTTCCTCGAATTTATACTTGCGAAGCATCATTTTTCGTGCCTCGAAGGGACTTGTCTCGACATCGAGTACGAATTCCCCCTCCGTGCCATCCTTGAGCCTAATTTTTCTGCCGTAATCGTAGATACAAGCGACCTCACCCATATCCACCTGAGTAAGCTTGTTGTCCCTGCGAATAGCAAGATGCACATCGGCTTCGATTTTGCCTTTCGCAGAATACCCATTGGCCTCGATATAACCGTTGGAGAGCAACGAGATATTCAAAGACGCATCGACAGGTAGCGAATCTTCGCCCGGGTATTTTCGAATAAGAGAACAGTCGAAATCACCGAAATAGATTGCCCAGTGAGTAGCTTCTCCCGTAGTGCCCTGGTGGATATACCAGATTTTCTTTTCAAGCAGTCCCCGCATTGCCGTGGATGTCGAGACCATGCCGCCGGCAAGGATGATGGCACCAAATAAGACGACAGTGAGCTTTTTCATAGGTTCCTACCTTTCTCCATTTCGACTACCCAGGCGAAACAGAAAGTTACATACTACACCTCTTCAAGTACCCGCAGGGGCATTATCAAGAAAAGATCATCACTTTGCGCCGACTCGCTTCCTTCTTCCGGAAAGAGCAGACATGCACTGATCTCGGTGTTCATCTCCATGCGAATTCGGTCAGTACCAATAATGCTCAATATTTCCGAAAAGTACTGCCCGTTAAACCCGATGACATGCTCAGGACCGTCGTATTCTACCTGCAGAACTTCATGGGCTTCTCCTGCAATATCACGGTTGAGAACCATGAGCTCCAGTTGTGTGCCCTGGAAAACAAACTTCACGAGATTCGTTTTCTGATTGGAAAGCACACATACTCGCTTGAGGGCCTCCTGAATCACCTTACGATCGACCACCGCTTTTTTGGGATTGCTCGATGGAATGGCTCGGCTATAATCGGGGTATGGCCCATCGATCAGTTTTGAGCAGAGCACAAATCCATCTACCGAGAAAAGTACATATTTCTCACCCATCTTAACATGAACGGTCTTGCCTTCTTCGGTCCCAATGGTGCGAACCATGTGGACGAGGCTTTTGGGAGCCACTATCGAAGATAGCTTTTCTTCGATCGGGTAGGATCCATTGACGGAGGATTTCCCTAAACGGTGGCCGTCAGTGGCGACCATGGTGTTGGTTTGCGCATCAACTTCCCACAATATGCCACACAGGCATGCCCGTGACTCGTCTTTTGATGTCGCAAAAGCACTTTTTGCAATCATTTGTGCCAAATCAGCCACGGGAATATCGAACTCGACTCCCGCTGAAACATCGGGGAAACTGGGAAAATCAGTGCTATCCGATCCTGCAATTTTGCACGAAAACCCTTTTTCGCTGAGAACAACAAAAAGCCCCTCTTCAACGCCAACCTGAAGAGGACCATCAGGAAGCTCCCGTATGATCTCGAAAACCTTTCTGGCATTCACTGCAATTTCGAAACTATCTCCCCCGGTAAGCTCACCCCGCGTAACAATCGAATGATCAAGATCGGTGGCAGTGACCGTCAACTCAGATCCATTCGAGGTAATCTTGAAGTTGGAGAGAATCTGAAGAGTACTTTTGGCAGGTACAATCGGGTAGGCTTTCTGAACGGTGTGAAGAAGCTCTTTTTTGGTGGTTGTACAAAGCATATCCGATCCTTTAGAAATATGGTTACTTCTGGAATAATCTTTAACCCGCAAATACACCTGAAGGTGGAGCCTAAATCATTACCTGCAGCAGTGCGGTAAAACGCGTATCAACACACAAGAGTTACTAACAATATTACTTATCTAAGAAAAGCAGTTCTAGATACAGGGGTGTTGATAACATGTATTTAGCTGTAAGTCGTTGTTTTTTATATGTGTTCTTGTGTGGATATCTGGTAGAAACAATCTGTTATTATCCTGGTGATAAGTAGCGATGATCATGTTTTCAATGGTTATCCACATGATATCCACATTAAATGTTTATTCGATTTTGAGCGAGTTGATAATATAATCGATGTCACGCCTGAGCGACGCGTCCTTTTTTCGTAGATCGTCAATCTGATGAATGGCATGAATTACGGTACTGTGGTCCCTGCCGCCGAAATTGAGACCAATTGTTTTTAAAGAGAAATTGGTGATGTTTTTAGCGATATACATGGCGACCTGTCGGCAGTGCGCAACTTCTTTTCTGCGGTTTTTATCACGGATGTTATTAACAGGAACTTTGTAAAAGTCTGCGACCGTTTGAATGACATGATCTAATGACACTCGTGCTTTCTCTGGTTGCACGGATCGTTTAACGATTGTTTTCACCAAATCTATGGTTATATCTGTCTTGGTAATTGAGGCGTAGGCGAGGATGCGAATGATTATCCCTTCAAGTTCTCGAATGTTGGAAGAAACATTTTCTCCGATATAATAGAGAACGTTTTCGGGAATGTTGAGGTTGTCTTCTTCGGCCTTTCGCTTGAGAATCGCGACTCTTGTTTCGAGGTCCGGAGGCTGTATATCGACACACAGACCCCACTGGAAACGAGAAATGAGACGATCCTGAAGCCCTTTGAGAGTAGCAGGAGGAAGGTCAGAGGTCAATACTATTTGCTTTCCATTCTGATAGAGAGAATTGAAAGTGTAGAAAAACTCTTCCTGGGTACTCTCTTTACCCGAGAAGAACTGGACGTCATCAACGAGGAGGAGATCACAGGTGCGGTATCGTGACGTGAATGTTTTTGTATTGTTGTTCTTGATCGCATCGATGAACTGGAGATAAAACTCTTCGGAGGTGAGATAGAGAACATGATGATCAGGATATGCTGAACGAACGTAATTACCTATTGCCTGGAGAAGATGGGTTTTACCCAGTCCAACGCCACCATAGATAAGCAGAGGATTGAATTTTGTCTTACCTGGAGCTTCTGCAACGGCAAGTGCGGCACTTTTGGCAAATTCGTTTCCTGAACCGACAACAAAAGAATCAAAAGCGAAACGTTTGTTGAGTCCGGGCTGTGAGACGACCTGGCGAACGGGTGGTTGTTTAGATTGACGTTGAGGAGGAGGCGAAGTGCTCTTTGCCTCGCGGGGTGGATCGGTTGGAGGTTGAGCATTTTCCGAAGAAACAAAAGAAACATCTCGGATTTGAGAAGAGTGACGTCGAAGAAGGGAGAGGACGCGTTCTTTATAGTGTTGATCTAAAAAATCCGAAACGAAACGATTTGGAGCAACGAGAACGAGTGTTGTCTGGTCAGTATTGTCCGCCAGTCTGAGCGGAGAAAACCAGGTTTGGTAACGGTGTTCGTCGACGCTTTCCGCGATGTCTTTGAGTGTTTTTTCCCAGATATTTGCATGCATACGAGTAAAATTACGTAAGGCCAAAAGGAGAACGAAAGATATTTAGAAAATCGGGTAAGACACGGAAGTGGAGAGTGGTTTGACGGGAATTTGTTCCGGAAACCATTTTTAAGGGATTTCACTATAACATGGAAAGGCGAAAAAATGGCCAAGAGAACGTATCAACCATCGAACAGGAAAAGAGCCAATTGTCACGGATTCCGTGCGCGGAAGGCAACGGCAGGTGGGCGGAAAGTACTTAGTCGACGAAGAGCAAAGGGAAGAAAACGCCTGGCAGTTTCTGTGTAAGAGAGGAGAGATGCCTTGAATCTCCGGAAAGGGGATTTCTGTGCACACGTGCGGGAGGATAGAAAATAAAGACTCTTTGTGCTGAAGGTCGTGCTTCGTGCGGGAAACATTGATGTGAGTATGCCGCGAAAGACCCTGGAAAAGAGGCGACGGATATACTATAGAACCCAGATATCCGAATTACTGCGTTGGGGTCATCGCAAACGACATCCTGATTTCCGGATTGCGTTTCGTAAA
>JBEPYC010000015.1:0-24012 GCA_041641555.1 Chitinivibrionales bacterium
CAGTCGTGGATCTTCTATTCCAAAGGATTCTTCCGGAAATTGTGGCCAGAGAACAGGGTTCAGGCCGGTGGTAAAGCAACGCCCTTGGGCAGAGACTGCCTTGCGGAGATGGCTGATGCTTGTGAGGTAAAGTTGACCTTTATACCTGAAAAATCGGGGGTCATCGTACACCAGGTGCGGAGAGTCAATCGCAACCCGAAGAATCTCGAGGTGCCCATGCTCTCCCAGGGTGAATGTCGAAAGATATCCGTCTACCTGAACGGGGCGCTCCGCAACCCGCATGATCAGGACCGTGGTCCCATTTTCGGTCCAGGCCGCGGGATTGAATACTCCCAGTACTTCGGCGTCCTCACGGGAGGGTGGAATATCCGAGAGTGTCAGGAGAGGATTCTCAGGAAAACGGTGCACGCGCATGAGGATACATTCCTTTGCATACTAAGGTAACAGGCAGAAGAAAAATAGATGCAGGAACCGTTACGGTGATCGGAAATTTAACTGCCTGAAGATCTTGCGACGAAGCGAGATGGCATTTATTTTGCAATCGTTTTTTACGTAAAATGCGAGTGCATGTTTATCCTGGAGGAGGAGTGCCATGAAGTCTGCGATTGTGGTTGCCGTGCTTGCCTTGACCGCCGTTCCATCCTATGCTCAACAGGTGATTGCCAAAGACAGCGCGGGTCTGGTGGTTGAAGTCAAAGAGAAATACGGAGGACGGATCACCGACACATGCACGGTGGTTATGCTTCACCAGAACCAGTTCGTTCTGGTAAAAAGAGATGGAAACAGTGCCTGGTTTCCTTCATCATTCCATTCGGTGAGGGTACTCGGTTCGCTTGCCGGTATGCAGGTTGCGCTTAACCAGATGACCACCGGTCAGGGCGCCACGGCAGGCACCACGGAGGATGAGGAAGAATAGCGGCGTCTGGGGCGCTTCTATAGAGTCGGCTTTCTGCAAACGATCATTTTGACGATATCGGATGCGAGGTTTTCGGTTGAAACGATGTTTAAGCCGGCCCGTTGGATATTGGCAATTGTCTCACGATTGATATGTGTGCCGGACAGCCAGTAGGTGAGTGGATTTATCAGGTCAAAGAGCTTTCCGGCAAGTGGAGCGGAGGGACGCATATGCTCCAGAAGAAAAATGGTACCGTCCGGTCGGCAGACGCGGCCCAGCTCCCTGAGGCCATTTACGGGGTCAGGAACCGAACAGAACACGAAGGTGGCAACGATTGTGGCAAAGCTGTTGTCGGGAAAGCCGATATGTTCAATGTCCATTTGTGCCAGATGGAACCGTCCATCCAGCGACGGCCTCATGTGCGTTGATTTACGCATTTGTGCCCGGTGGATCATATTGAAACTGAAATCGATGCCATGGACCGGCCCGATGCGGTGATACGGAATGTTCTTACCTGTCCCGATACCGGCTTCGAGCACTGGTGGAGCGTGGATCTTGGAAAACAGTTCTTCACGCCACCTTTTAGAGGCGAGCAGTTCCATCGGCGACTCGAAAAGGTCGTAAATTCGTGCATTTCGATCGTATCTCTCTTTCGTTTTTGACATAGTTTCCCCGAACTCAATAAACTTCTCCGTGTGGTGGTCCATCCCGCAAAAGCAGTCGCTCGCTCTCACGGCTGCCTAAAGGCGCCGTTTCTCATCTATATCCATAATCAAATTACGTGCCATAGCTGTGATCTGAGCCATATGTATGGGTGGATTGTGGCCAGGTAAAAAAAGCGCACAGGACGCTCCGGAAAGAAAAAGCTCTCTCTTGGCATCGATTTCGCACGGGTGATCTGAGTTCCGTTGGTTTTCCAGAACCCAATCTATCAAGATGGACTTTTTCCCAGGAGGAGTGCGCCATGGTACCAGTTCGATACGCAGACCGCGAGACAGTCGGTAAACGTCTGGCCGATGACCTTCATTACCTTGGGCCCCGCTCGGATATCGTTGTTTTCGGGATCCCAAAGGGGGGCATGGTCGTCGCGAATGTGATCGCTCGTGATCTGTCGGCTCCGCTGGATCTGTTCATGGTTCGAAAAATTCGCGTACCCAACCGCCCGGAGCTGGCAATGGGTGCAGTGGCAACTGGTGGGGAAGCCCAGTTGAATGAGGAGGTCGTGAATCATTTGGGAATAATCGATTCCGATATCGGTCGAGTCGAAGAAGAAGAACTTCGGGAACTCTATGCTCATGAACGGCGGATCCGTGGTAACAAAGCACGGCTCGATCCGCGTGGGTCTGTTGCCGTGGTCGTGGTGGATGGCATGGCAACTGGGGCTACAATGCATGTTGCGCTCAGGGAGATCCAAAAAAAACATCCTGCGGAGCTGGTTGCGGTTTCACCCGTTGGGACACCAGCGACCGTCAGAGAGATTCGGCACCTTGCAGACCGTGTAATCTGTCCTCTGCAACCGACACATCTGGGAAGCGTTGCATCGTGGTACGACCATTATCCGGAAGTAGACGATGAGTACATCAGCAGGATTCTTCAGGAAAACCGGGCACCAGCAATGGCAGGGGGATAGAAAGAAGTGGATTCAAATGGAAGTTTTGCGAAACGGAGCGTTATTGCAGTCGGAATCGTCACGGCAATTTTCCTCGCACTCTGGCTTGTCAAAAGTTCAATAACGGTCGTATTGATGGTCTTTGCGGCGGGGGTTCTGGCGGTTCCGATTACCTGGTGCGCAAATTACGGAGCAGGACGATTTCGGTTTCCGCGGTGGTTGTCTCTAACGGTAGTGGTTATGGTGCTGGTCGGTTTTCTGGCAGCCCTTGGTGCCATAACCGCTTCACGAGTGGGCGAACAGGCTGGTGAACTCGGAGAAAACCTACAACAGTCCCTGGAAGAAATCACTGATTTCCTTCGACGCTATCCCTGGGGAAGAGCGGTCGTTGCGACGATTCCCAAGCCAGGGGACCTGGCGCAAGGAGATTCCGACCTGCCGTCGCGGGTACTCGGTATCTTCTCCAATACCGTACAGGGGGTTACCTGGCCTCTTCTGGTACTTCTGATAAGCATTTATTTCTCTGCAGAGCCACGGCTTCACATCGATGGACTGATACGGCTTCTTCCTCCTGCCTATCGTGATCGTGCCCATGAAGTCTCCGGTGAGCTTGGCCATACGATACGGTGGTGGCTGTTCGGGCAGGGAATATCGATGCTGATTCTTGGTGTCGGCACAACGATACTTCTGGTCGTACTCAATATTCCACTTGCTTTTCTTCTGGGATTACTGACTGCATTCATGACCTTTATCCCCATTCTGGGTCCTATTATTGCGGGCGTTCCGGTCGTGCTGGTTGCGCTGTCGGTGAGTCCCGGCCGCGCGCTCATCGTTGGGGGATTCTATCTTGTGTTGCAGAATCTCGAGGGATCGTTTATCACCCCGACAATACACCGTCGTATTATTGCGATGCCTCCGGCACTGATCATCTCGGTGCAGATTGTCCTTGCTGCACTGGTAGGATTTATCGGGGTGCTTCTGGCGATGCCGCTTGTCGCATGCGCTATGGTGATTATACGAATGGTTTATATAGAAGACATGCTCGAGCGTAGATCATAAAAGGACGCGCAACGGAGCGGGATAGAATTTCCCTGAACACCATTGGTTGCATCTGGTTCCTTCTTTTGCGTGACGTTTGCCATTAATCCTGTAATGTCCCGGACGGGTTTAGGTATACGTTCAATCCGTCGTTATTGGAGAGATTGGTGCCGGGGCATTCCTTATAGTATATTTACGGGCACTATTTATGTATGTTAAATCCTGCAGTCAATCGAACCTTCAGAGTGAGATCTGTCGCAAGAGTTTTTTTGACAACACTTTATAGGTGGGAGCGTATGAAATACACTGCATCTTTTGTATCCGTGCTGATTGTGTCTCTGGTGTGCTGTCGGGTAGTGGGTCAAGATAATTTTTCTCCCGCGTATCTGGGAGTCACCGGCGGCTTGAACAGCAACGGCATGTACGGCTCGGGTATAGCCAACGACAATCTCGAAGGGGAATCTCAGATTGCCGGTAACGTGGGAGTGATGCTGGGATACAAGCCATTCAAGCGGCTTGATATCGAAACGGGTGCATACATCTCCAGTAAAGGGTATACCCGTAAGGAAAACCTCCATATGGAGGGACACTCGTTTGTCCTTCACCGGAAGCGCAGCGACAGCTTTTTTGAGTTTCCTGTCATAGCCAAGGGCGCATTCGGTTCTTTCGAGGAGTCGAGGTTCTATGTGCTCGGCGGGCTTAGCTTCAGCCGACAGTTTGACGCTGAGTACGATGCGGATGTTACATACGAGGGTCCATACGGACAGGAGAGGGAGAATGTCCGGTATGAGGACCTGTGGAACGATGGGTTGGCGTTTCCAACCGATACGATGGGCGGGGCTATTACCATTCCCTACGAAGATTTACACCGGGTGAACGACCTGTCGTTTATTGGCGGGCTCGGATGGGAATACGGTGAAATCGGGGTACCCAGGGCGTATTCTTTTATCGTAGAGGTGAAATCGTTTATCGGTCTTCTTGACCATACCCATGACAGTGAGAATGGTGATCGATTGAAAGCTCGGGCAGCGTTCGAATTCAATCGATTCCTGATGGAAAACGGAATCACCTATGAAGAGCTGGGAATCGATACCGATGGTCCATACATCGAAGATCCAGTGCATAAATACTTGACCTTCGCCTTGAATGTAGGATTCAGATACTACTTCTGAGCGCCCCATCCGGCGTGGCATTGTTAGGTCGTTTCCCCTTTCGAATTCATTGACCTTCCGCACGGGAGCCTGTCGCGCCATGTTGGGGTGTACCCCGTTGAATTACCTCCAAGAAGTCCAAACTGAACTTCGTCCCCTCCGGTACCATCAATGAATACCACTGTCATAGTTGTACGTCACGGCGAAACGGAATGGAATAAGCAGGGAATTCAGCAGGGGCATCTGAACAGCGATTTGACCGAACTCGGGATTGCTCAGGCTCAGGCTGCAGGCGAGGTACTTAAAGCATTCCCCATTGACCGTATGTATGCCAGTGATCTGGGACGAGCGGTGCAGACCGCACAGATTATTTCCGAAGCTATCGGAATGCCGTTTCAGACCGATAAACGGCTGAGAGAAAGAATGCTGGGTGTCGTCGAAGGCAAATCCAAGCAGGATTTGAGCGAGAAGTACCCATTAGAATCGGCCCGGCTGACACAGTATGATCCTGATTACCGAGTCCCTGGTGGCGAATCGATCCGGGAGCGATATGCCCGCCACATTTCCTGCCTTGAGAAGCTTGCCGTGGTCCACCGGGGCCAGACTCTTCTGGTTGTCGCGCATGGTGGTGTTCTTTCCAGCTGCATACACAAGGCTCTGAAAATTCCCCTTGACAGGCCTCGGAGCTTTTCGATGCATAACGGCAGTATCAATGTGTTCACTATCGACGGATACGGAGAGTGGCTGCTCGAGCGGTGGGGACAAACCGGACGTCTTCAAGGGTTCGGTTAGGGCGTCTATAACGATTTCTGAAGTGGGAAAAGGGCCTTTGAACCCGCGACGAATCGTGCCAGGTCCTCAGGCTGGCTTTTGTGGCATTCTAAAACTCGAAGCCGGGCGGAACAGGCCCGACTCCTGTTGCAGAGAGCGGGCCTGAGGCATAGCTGTATCCGTGCCTGCAGTCAGTTCAGAATACCGGAACTCTTGGATAAGGTCACTTTGTGGGAAACGAGTTCCATCTTTTCTTTCTGGATTTTTATCACGTAGGTACCGTCGGTGATGTTCGATCTGATCACGGTTCGTCCATTTGATGGAGCCGAGGAATACAGGCGCTTGCCAGCGAGTGAAAAGAGCTCCACCCTGTCGGTGTCCCTGGGCAGATTACTTACGGTGAGCGTGCCCTGATTATACTTCAGGATCGCCCCCGTTTTTATTTGCCTTGCTTTTCGGGGGATGGCTCTCGATGCATCCAGGTCAAAAGGTGCCAATGGTTCATCGTTTATTGTATCAACCGCGTGTGCGGAGATCTTGAATTCCACATTTTTGTTTGCTTTGTGTTGCTCGAGTTCCGCCTTAAGAGGAAGTGCTTTGTTGCCCATATTATCGAGCATGTTCAGTGCCAGGGTGATTATCCAGGCTTTATATGAAAACTTGCCGGCAGATTTCTCTCTGAGGAATGGCTTGAATGTATTGATTGCACCCTCATCGACATCCATGAGCATCAGTGCTTCTGCTGCTGCGAGCTTGACCACCTCTACATCGTCGTTGAGCGCGGATTTCAAATCGCTTTTTGCGGGCAGTCCCTGCGTGCCCAGGAGTCCTATAGCCACGGCACCCCAGTAGCGTACCGCTGCGTTGTTACTTTTGAGTGCGGTCTTGTATTCAGAGAGACCATCAACACCCTTTTCCCACAGCTGCGCTGCCTCGTAAGCATCGATTACAAACTGCCCATTGTCTTTCTGGCCGATCGCCCAGTGACTTCCCAACTGAGATGCCATTTGATACTGAAGAGGTTCAGGGACAAATCCGATATCCCGGGAGCTTCGAATCCAGGAGTCCAGTTCGGTGCGAAGTTCCTGGAGTTTAGCACTGTGAGCAGGATCATAGGCAAGGTTTTTCACTTCCCAAGGATCGGTCTCAGTATCGTAAAGCTCTTCGAGGGGCTTGTGAGGCTGCCAGAAGATGGACTGCACGGCATTCAGTGTGCCCTCTTTGTGCCCCTTGCGCCATTCCTCCATCATGGTGGAGTTTTTCCGGGGATTGTAATTAAAATATTCGCAATAGTCTATGAATTGATGGTAAGGTTTCCAGGGTTCGAAATTGCGGATATATTTATATCGTTTGTCGCGGGCCGATCGGATTATGTCGTATCGTTGATCCACTCTGTCTCGTGCACCATGCACGTATTTCCGCTCGGCGGTAAGATTCGCACCCAAAAAGGCTCGCCCGTGAAGATAGTCGGGAATCTGCGCCCCAGCAAGGTTGAGTACTGTGGGCATGAAGTCCAGAAAGCTGACCAGTTCATTGTTTTTGGTATTCGGTGCTCCCTGGCCGTCGATACGGAACTTTTCGGGGACGCGAACAACGAGCGTAAAGTTTGTTCCCGAGTCGTAAATCCACCGTTTCATTCTTGGGAAGACACCGCCATGGTCGGACCATAGCATGACGATTGTGTCGTTTTCCAGGCCGTCTTCTTTCAGCTCGGAGAGGTATTTATTCAGATGCTTGCTCTCCAATTCATTTTCGAGCCGTTTTAGCATGGCTTCAAAATTGCCGCGTGCCCGGTCGGTATCGGGAAGGAAATCGGGGTAACCTGAAAAATTCCGATGGTTGTCGGATCCCGCTCCACGAAGGTTTCCCTCATGGGTCCATCCCGTATTGAATACTGCAAAGAAAGGCTTGTTCGAAGGTCGATTGCGCCAGTGAGCAGTTTTGCTGCTTTCGTCCCACACATCAGCTGAGAAAAGGTCCTGGTAATCGGTCTTGCTGTTGTTTGTGCAATAGTATCCTGCCGCCTTCATAAGCTCCGGAATTGATTTCATGAAATTTGCAGGTTTTGCCGAACAACGCATGTTGTTTGCGCCGGTGGAAGAGGGGTACAGACCACTTATTATGCTCGATCGGCAGGGAGCGCATACGCCGTGGGTTCCATGAGCATTTGTGTAGACAACACCCTCTTTGGCAAATGCGTCGATAACCGGTGTGTTCATATCTTCGTAACCGTAGCAACCGTGGAAAGGACTGGTATCCTCCCAGCTGATCCAGAGGATGTTTGGTTTTTGAGAAGCCTTTTTGGCCGCCGATGCCAGGTTCGAAGTCAGGGCGAGAGCCGCGGATCCGGCCGAGATCTTCTTGAGGAAGTTGCGGCGGCTACCGCCGGAATTCTCACTTGACATAAAATCCCTTTCGAAATAGTTATCTAAAAAGAAGCAAAGAGGCGTACTGCCCCAAAATAATGACATTGTATCAACGATGCTGCTTTTTTTTAACTGATGAACCCGGCGGCTTGTAAGGCCGCAATTATGATGTACTGACTCTCGTTGACGGCATCGTGTCGCCAAAAAAGGCCATTGCGACCTGTGACGGGCATATCGGACCCAAGCCGGGTGTGGTAAGACAACATAGATCGATGCTTTTGGTGTGCATAGCTTACGTTCCTTTGGAACCATCTTGGATCCGGCGATAGCACCCTCGGGATTTGTGAATGTTCTTCCAGTAGAGACTCAGGAATACCATTCTTGCGGTTGATAGTCAGTCGTTAATCCGTTTTCCCGATTCCTCTTTTGGCTGCGCGATAAAAACACCGCGCGTAGCCCCCGCTGTTTTACCGGTAAATTGTCGAGATCTGATCCGTTTACCAGTTATCGTGAAGTACTCCGTCAGTGAATTTTCCGCTGGATACAATGAAACATGCGCAGTTTTGCCTCCGCGGGAGGGTGCCGGGAGAGATCGTTTGACGGATGATTCTTCGACCTGGACCCCAGATTGGGCATCGTACCAGCTCCCGTGGATAGTTTCATAGGCCCCTATCGGGCCATCCACAAAGAAGTCTCCCGATGATGCACGTTTTCCCGGTTCGGCAGTCACCTCGTTATCGGCTACTATAATTGCCTTATTATCGATCCAGTTGATCAAAACCAGCTTCGACCCTCGTTTGTTGTTGGATATGGCGGTCTCCGCCAGAAGCCACTTGTCCGAGTTGGTTGCCATGAATACATCGAGATAGCGGTTGCCGAGATTGGCCCCGCCGGCCCATTGGGAGACATCGTCGATATGCACATCGTGGGTTTCCAGGCACTGGTCCGGCATCCATTTGTTTATACGCACTTTTTCATGCCCGGCTGTGAAATAGTGCAGAAAGAAATCGCCGCTGGCACTCATGAATGGATGGCACCCCCCCAGCAGTTACGCGAGAGGTTTCCCAGGCGCGGACTGCTTTCAAAGGGAAAATCATGGGGGATATTGCACCAGAGGTTGTCTGGTGAGTCGCCGCTGCAATCAAAATTCAAGTAAACCCCTTTATCTCCCGCAAGATTAAGGCTCCAGAAACTCGCTCTTCGGAGTTTGTGGTAGGTCACGACTTTTTCCTTCTGTGCAGGATCGTTGTAGTTCACTTTCCATACATCAAACGTGCCCTGATCGAAATAGTACACCCAGTCGCCGAGCGGCCAGTCGTGAAGCCCTTCGAACGACTCCTCGGGAAATGTAACCAGGTCCTTTACATTACCTCCGTCTCGGTCCATGGCAGCGAGGATGGTCTTTCCCCCAGTGACTTTAAAGAAAGCGATCTTGTCTCCTGTTCCATTGAATACTGGGAACATTGCCGCAGTTTTGGTATAGATCGGGTTTTGGGTAACGACTACATCATTTTCGACCCGGTAGCTGACGATATCACCTTGTCGATCCCTCCATCCGCCGGTATACGGGACATACGCCCCGGTGCCGTTAACCGCATAAACGCTTGAAGCAGCTACAACTATGATAGACACAAAAGTGCATAGTGAGCATCTCATCGCTTTTTGTTCCCTTCCGATAAATCAGCGTAAGCTCATGACTTATCTGCAATGTAGAGTTATAGTGTGACTTTTGCACGAAATTTTCGGTTCTATGGTTCCGTATTTATATCACTTCCAATGACGAAAATCGCTGCACCTGCGTACTTCTTCTAAAAGGATGGAATTTTCACCACGCGGAGGAGGCTTATCCATGGATCAAAACGCGAGCAGTAAACGATCGGAAGTGCGGGGGCTGATACGTTTTTCCAAAGAATCTCTTTCAGCGTTTGGTCTTACACTGGTATTTATCGTATATGTAGCTCAGGCGTTTCGCATTCCTTCAAGCTCCATGGAGGACAGCCTTCTTATCGGGGATCAGCTCTTAGGGCTCAAATTCACCTATGGTTCACCGGTTCTTCCTTTCACCCATCTCAAGTTTCCCGGCCTCAAAGATCCTGAGCCCGGAGAGGTCATTATTTTCAAGACACCTTCGAACAATGGCAAGGATTATATCAAACGATGTGTTGCCGGTCCGGGGCAAACAGTTGAGATTCAAGGGCGCACATTGATTGTCGATGGAAATGCATCGGAGCTTCCGCCCGAGGGGAAGCACATACTCCGGGGACATCGGGGGTTTTCGGGTATCGAGCATTTCGCGCCCTACCGAGTGCCATCCAAAGGCGAAACGTATCGGCCGAGTGAACTGTCGATCCGCGATGCATTATTCCTGAAACATATCATACACCAGGAGCACCCGCGAAGTGAAGTCCGGCTCCACCTGAACCTGGTACTCGATGGGGTTTCTTCGAACGAAACCAAGATTATACGGACCCGGTCAGGGGTACTTTCAGTGAGTGAAATCGCACGACACACACAGCTCGATACACTGGATAACTGGGTGTATATCGCGGAAATCGCAAAACAGCTACGAACTTCGGTTGATGCTCAAGGATCACAAATTGAATTGCATCCGAAAATTTTTCTCGACGGGAACCCGGTCGGGGAGTACACCATTCAGAATGACAATTATTTCATGCTCGGCGACAACCGTGATAATTCCCTGGACTCACGCTACTGGGGAGTGGTGAACAGAAAGTTTGTCAAGGCTCAGGCTCTGATCGTTTACTTCTCCATGGACCCCGATGTGCCATTTTGGAATCCGCTCGAGAAGATCCGATGGGACCGGTCCGGGATGCTTATCCGGAGTACATGAGATCTACCAGGGTAAAGGTAGAGAAAAACGGAGTGCCGGCCAACCGCGATTACTGAGAACATGCCTGTAGGCCGCCCGGTGCGGCCATGCAGTAGGCGATTTCCTGTTGGTTGGAGTCCGGCGGCATCATTACGGGCCCAGTACTGCAGCTCTGCTGCACCAAAGTCCCTTCGTGGTTTTTCCCGTCCATGTTTCTTTGTCCTTGCTTCGCTCACGCTTTGGAGTTCTCCCATCCCAATTCCCCGTGCTTCGGCTGCTGCATAAAACGTATACTATTTCTATACGTGAGGAGGGGTCTTGAAACGAGGCTCGTGCATCGGTGCGCGAGTCGAATGCGACACTCAGTCGGGATACATGAAATCTATCAGTACACCCATGGTTTTTATCGGACGAACGTTTCGTGCTGCGTTCCGGGAATTTCGCCGTGATGACTGTTTTACCCTGGCTTCATCCATATCCTACGTGTTTCTTCTCTCCATGATCCCGTTTTCAACCATCGGCGTTTTTCTTCTGGGGCAGGTACAGCACCTTGTCGTTCACCAGGGATGGGCGCCGGAGATGGTTGACATGTTCGCGGGTGAGCTGGTGGAACTGATACCCTTCGTTTCCAAAGAGTGGATCAAGACCTATATCATTTACCCGAGTGACCTAACCTCTTTTCGTACGATCAATTTCATACTGTTGCCCGTTGTGTGCTGAATGATTTTCAAGACGCTCGAAGGCTCCTATCGGCGCATTTTCGGGCTTCCTTCCCGCCATTTGATACTTAGCCAGGCCGCTTATGCGCTCCTGAGTATCTTTACCGTTGTGTTTTTCTTCGTGCTCAATTTCACCTGGAGTATCCTGGCTCCAAGCGGTGCAATCATCCTCAGAGCCGTGGAAAACAACACCTATTTTCAGCCGATAATATCCCTTGTCCGGAATAACTTCTGGGCCCATCTTCCGGTCAGGGGAATCAATACAATGTCGATTGTCATCCTGGTATTATTTTATGTCGTGACTGTAAAGATATTCCTGAACATCAAGATCCGTAAACGGTATCAGGTGATCTCGGCTACCCTGTTTTGTGTGTTATGGTTGCTGGCACGCGGAGTGTTCCGCACCTATGTTCACCATATTTCCCGGCTCAGTGTCATTTACGGTTCGCTTACTTCGATCGTACTGATCCTGATGTGGGTATTCTATTCTTCGCTGGTACTTCTCTTCTCTATCGAAGTCCTTCATGCGCTTCATGTTCGCATCTACCGGCGTGCCCCGATTCGGGTCCGGCGGGGTGGTGTGCCCGAGACTCCCCACCGAAGCAATAACATGAGATATTTTAGTAAACCTTAAGTGTTTTCGGCATATTATCGATTCGAGACTCTCTCATCCTGGTTCGGCGCGCGATGGCTGCATCATCCGGGTAGAAGACAGGAGTCGGACTCCCCGGTGGAGTCTGCCGGGAGGTTCAATCGGGATGCCAATGACCACCTGCCGGGAACGGCTGTTCCATGGGGCCATAGCTCCGACGAGAGGGTGCGTCGGTGAATATGGGCCAGGCGAGCCGAATTCGACAGGTTTTCAGGATCTGGAAGTGTGGACATGTCGCTAAGGAGTAGCTTTGCAACGCGATGAATCTCGCAGGCGTGGCCTGGGCATCTGCCTGGGTGCATCGAATGTTAAAATTGCGCAGGTAGTTGAAGAAAATGGGGTAGCCAGGGTCGAATCTGTTGAGGTTCACAACCATGAGAGCAATCCCCGGGCAGTTTTCACCAAAATCCTCTCCAGAATTGATCCCACCTCGTTTGATACAATAGGTCTCACGGGCCGGAAGTTTCGTGACCTCGTTGCATTGCCCTCGATTACCGAACCCGAAGCTGTCGAGTACGCACTTCGGCATGTACGGCGCGAAAACAAGACCGATGGTCACTATGCTGCGGTTGCAAGCCTTGGTGCGGAGAATTTCGTGGTGTACGTTCTGGATCCCGAAGGTAATGTGGGCTCGGTCGAAACCGGCAACAAGTGTGCTTCGGGAACAGGCGAGTTTTTCCTTCAACAGATTGGTCGGATGGATATCGATACCGAGCGCGCAGTCGATCTGGCGGCCTCATCGGAAATGTATCGGGTATCGGGCCGATGCTCGGTGTTTTGCAAAAGTGACTGCACGCATGCATTGAACAAAGGAATTCCGATCGGGAGAGTCACTGCGGGACTTTCCAAAATGATGTCGGAAAAAGTGATGGATCTTCTGGAGCGTGTGCACGAGAAGCGCATTATTGCGATCGGGGGTGTCACACAGAACCGTGTAGTGATGAACTACCTGAAGGAAGGTGTCTCGGAGCTCTGGGTACCATCGAACGCCGAGGCATTTGAGGCAGTAGGTGCTGCTCTTCATGGGCTCGAAAAGGGCCTGAAACCTTCGGTAGACATGGACCGCATTTTCACCGAAGGACGTACCTCGTTCAGTTTTCTGCCCCCGATTCGTAAGGGAGAGGAGCTGGTCGAATTCAAGGACAGCAATCGCGGGACTGCTGAAAAAGGTGATGAATGTGTGGTGGGGCTGGATGTCGGCTCGACGACGACCAAAGCGGTCGTTCTCAGACTTCGGGATGATGCAATTCTTGCTTCGGTGTATCTTCGGACAAGCGGTAATCCAGTCGCCGCATCGCGGCAGTGCTATCGCGAACTGACATCGCAGCTGGGCACGCCGGTGAAGGTTGTCGGAGTAGCAACAACCGGATCGGGTCGTCAGATCGCCGGGCTCCATGCGGGCACCGACAATATTATTAACGAGATTATTGCTCATGCTACGGGAGCGGCTCATTTCGATCAGGAAGTCGACACGATTTTCGAGATTGGCGGGCAGGATGCAAAGTACACCTACCTCACCAACGCGGTGCCATCGGACTACGCCATGAACGAGGCCTGTTCGGCGGGAACGGGATCATTTCTTGAAGAATCGGCAAAAGAGAGCCTGGGAATCGATTACCGTTCGATAGCCGATATCGCCGCTCAGGGAGACCGTCCTCCCAATTTCAACGATCAATGTGCTGCCTTTATCAGTTCGGATATAAAGACCGCGACCCACGAAGGAATCAGTCGCGAAGATATTGTCGCGGGTCTGGTCTACTCGATCTGTATGAACTATGTAAATAGAGTAAAAGGTCAGCGAAGAGCCGGCTCGAAGATTTTTATGCAAGGTGGCGTCTGTTACAACCGTGCGGTGCCCCTGGCGATGGCTAATCTTATCGGTAAACAGATAGTCGTGCCTCCTGACCCGGGTCTGATCGGTGCATTCGGAGTCGCCCTGGAGCTTCGTGACCGCCTGAATACCGGGTTGGCTTCCCGCGGGGAATTCGATCTAAGTGCGCTTGCCGATCGGGAAATAGAGTTCGGAAAACGGTTTACGTGCAAAGGCGGCAAAGAAAAGTGCGATCGTGGGTGCGAAATCAACATGATCATTATCGACGGTAAGAAATTTCCGTTCGGCGGCGCCTGTAATAAGTACTATAACCAGGTGCATCAGCTGTCATTTGATGCGGCCGATTATGATCTGGTCAAAAAGCGGCAGGAACTCTTATACCATACCTATGCCGATGCCTGGGTGGAAAACGATAATGCCCCGACTGTCGGTATCAGCCGGTCCTATCTGACCAATAACTTCTATCCGCTGTATCATCAGTTTTTTACGGAACTTGGGTTCCGGATTGAGCTCTCCGACAATGTCGACGACGAAGGGATCAAGAGGAAACGCTCTGCGTTCTGCTATCCGGGAGAAATTGCCCATGGCTGTCTGGCCAACCTTCTGAAAAAGGACCTTGACTTTGTCTTCCTGCCAGTCATCGTTGAGCTTCATGTCGAAAACAGTGTCAGCACGAAAAAAGAACATCAGTGTACCTGTCTTCTAATGCAGAGCGAAGCCTACTGGCTGAAAAGTGCCTTTCGAGGGAAGTTCGATGAGAATAAGCTTCTCACGCCGCTCCTGAATTTCCGTCTGGGATTCGAGTCGCAGGAAAAGATCTTTGCCGACCTGGCAAAGAAAATGGGAAAGAGCAGAAAAGAGGGAATTGCGGCTTTCCGGTCGGCGCTGAAAAAGCAGCGGGCATTCACCGCAGAGCTGAGCAGGCTGGGCCATGAAGTGCTTGCCGACCTGGAAAAAAATCCCGAAAAAACCGCGATCGTGTTGTTCGGACGGACCTACAATGCGTTTGCCGATGAGGGCAACATGGGGATTCCGACTAAATTCGCTTCGCGCGGGGTAACCGTGATTCCGTGGGATTTTCTGCCTATTTCCGAGGAGCCCTGTGATGAAAACATGTGCTGGGCAAACGGACAATTTCTTCTCCGGGCTTCATCGTTTGTAAAAAAACATCCGCAGCTGTTCGGAGCCTTTATCACCAACTTCAGTTGTGGTCCCGACTCGTTCCTGCTCGGCTATTTTCGGGATATTATGCGAATCAAGCCTTCGTTGACCCTGGAGTTAGACAGTCACACTGCCGATGCCGGGGTGAATACGCGTATCGAAGCATTCCTGGATATTGTCGAACGGTATCGGGAACTGGGTAAAAAGGACGATCCGGAGCGTGCATTCACGCCGGCCAGAATCGACATTCGGAAGAAGGGCCCGATGTATGTCAGTTCTGACGGGGAAGAGGTCAGCCTGTACGATCCTCGCGTACATGTGCTGCTGCCCTCCATGGGGCGATTCGCCTCCCAGCTTCTTGCCGCGACTCTTCGGGGCGGCGGTATACGTGCCACCTGCGTGGAGGGGTACGATTTCGAAGTGTTGAAGACCGGCCGTGCCAATTCTTCGTGTAAAGAGTGTCTTCCGTTGCAGCTGACAGTGGGCGGTTTGATGGATTATCTTTCTGAGCGCAAAGACAAGGATGAACTCCTGGTGTATTTCATGCCGACTGCGACAGGGAATTGCCGCTTCACCCAGTATTCGGTGTTCCTCAACAGTCTCATCAAGAAACATCAGTTCCGTAATGTTGCGCTTCTCACGCTGACCACCGAAAACGGTTACGCAGGCATGCCAAACGAGATCCTGCTCAATTCTCTGAAGGCAATCGTGGTCAGTGATGTGATCGATGATATTTATAACACGCTGAATGTGATTGCCGTCGACAGGGAAAAGGCTCTCCTGACACTCGATAATCAGTGGGTACGTATCGTGGAGGCTTTCGACAAGAAAAAGGGAAAGGGTCTCAACGGGCTTTTGGAAGAAGTCGCTCGAGAACTGAAACAGATACCCACAAGGTACCCGTTATCGGAGGCCAAGTTCGTTGCACTCCTGGGTGAAATCTTTGTCCGCCGGACAGAGTTTGCCTGTCAGGACATCGCCGATCGGCTCGCACGGCGCGATATTATCCTCAAGCGTGCTCCGGTGTTTGAATGGATGAAATATATTGATCAAATGGTGGTCGAGGGTATTTACGAACCTGAATTCACGATTAAAGACCGAGTTGAGTTCTGGGCCAAGCTCTTTTTACAGAATCGCTACGAAGCCACAATCAAGAAAATTTTGGGGAAATCCGGGTTATACGATCCGGAACGCGTCGATATCCGTTCACTTCTGGAATATGGTAAGAACTTTTTCGATCTCGATTTCACCGGAGAATCGATCCTTGTCGCGGGGAGTTTCTTCAAAGAGATCCTGCACTCGGTCCAGGGCGTCATTTCGATAGGACCATTCGCGTGTATGCCGACGCGGGTTATCGAAGCGGTGCTCTCGGCCGAATCTAATCTTGGCACCAAGCGTGCGTTAGATATGAACAAAGGCAACGGTCACCCCGGTATCGAAGGTGACAATAGAATGTCGCTGCCGTTTCTTTCTATCGAATCTGACGGGAACCCGTTCCCGCAGATTGTCGAAGCGCGAGTGGAGGCATTCTGTCTTCAGGTTGAACGCATGCACCAGCGGGTCACCGGTAAGCGCGAGATGGTATCAGGAAAGTAGAACGTATTTTGCAGATGGCCGGGACGCGTGCAGCGGCTCCGTCCATGCATTCACATTGCGGAGGAGTGTGTAATGACCTCGAAAGAATCCCAGATTTCCTCTATATCGGTCGGCCTTACAGCGGGTGTGCCCTCTGGAGAGAAGAAACGGGAGCCCCAGCCGAAACCGGAAAAACTGCACGCCTCCGAACCCTGGAGCGTTCTTATCTGTGCTGACCTGGGATTCAAGTCGAACGCGGCTCATCGGGTTACGATAGCGGAGTGGCGGGATTTCGTTGAGAATCATCCTCTTTTGCTCCAGGGGAAAGTTGTCGATCCCTTCCGAAAGGAGCCTTTCTTTTTCGAGCACACGATTCGGTCGGAAACCGATTTCGACCGGCAGGCCGTTGCGGATTCGATCCCGGGAGCCAGGGAGTTGCGGCAATTGGCCGAAGGACTCGGAGATGGTACCGTGCCATGGTCCGATCCGATGCTTGTCACGGTGCTTCAGTCCTACGGTGCGTCAAAGGAGATCGTCACTCCGTTGCAGCGGACCGGGAAACGGAATGATTCGCCCCCGGGCGGGCAAAAGCCTTCCGGCCGAGTCGATTCGATCCTGGGCATGATCGACACCGGTGAGGACTCCGGACCGAGTGTGGTCGATCACCTTGGTGTCGATGGAGATCCGGTAACGGTTGAAGAAAAACAGCGAGTGCTTGATTTTATCGACCGGACTGTTGACCTCTACGTAGAAACAGTACGTAATCAGGTTTTTTTCCAGTCTCGTCGGGCCGGCTTCATTGCCTTGAAACGGATCTGCCAGGCTGTTGGCCGTTCAAAGGACGTGCAGGTATGGTGCTACTCGGCCGAGGGTGCCTCGTTGCTTGATTGCGTTTCCCGAGCCTTGGAGAGCCTGCCGGGAGAAGCTGGCCCCGATATCGTTTTATGGGATTATCCCTGCGATTTCTCGAGTGCTTACGCAAAAGCTCTGGAGCGGGCTGCGGAGGCGGCCGATAGCGCGAAAGCATTGCTGCTTTCGCCGATAGAATCTTCGGATCCCCTGATCGAACAGGCACCGAATCTGGACAGTATCGATTCTCTCTGGAAAAACACCGAATATCTGCCAGTCCGGAGTTTGCAAAAATCGGAACAGATGCGGACGGTATGTCTTTGTGCGCCTGCAGCCATTTTGGATTCAGACGAGGAATTGAAGGTTTCGGCAGGATGGTTCCTTTTGAGCGCTTGCATTTCTTCGATTCTCCAGAGCCGGTTTCCTGGGCTGAGTGACATATCGACCGGTGATCTTACCGGATCGCTTTTCGGTGACCACCCACGATTTGTACCGTCCATTCCGAAACGGGTTGCCGATGAAGCCTCTGAGCGGGGGTTGTGTTTTCTTTATGAAGGCATGCCGCTTGTTGCTCCCGAAGACTTACCCGTTGCTATCGAGCGTTCGGAAGTAGGGGAGTCGTTTGGATATGCTGGGCAGAACCTTCTTGCCAACCGGGTTATGGAACTTACCACGAAAGTGCTCCAGACAGCTGCGGGAATGGGGACCCGGGACATCTGCATTCTTCTGTACAAGGCTCTCTCAAAAGACCTGCAGCCCAGTGGCATTATCGATGGCGATGGAGGTGTTGAGATTTCTTCGGAAGAAGATGGGACGATCAAGGTCGCTGTGGTCACCAACGTAGGGGTCGGCGGAACCAAGGCCTCTGTGCGTTTTGAATTCACCGTCAGGTAATAGAGGAGCAGACGTGCCTGGGAGTGTTTCTCTGGAGTCCATGCAGCGCCACGATACCGAAGAAGCCATTGCTCTTGTTGCCGATGCCATGAACTCAGATGAAGGGGCCTGGGCACGAACCACGTTCGAGTATTACTTTTCCTGTCTCGAGGCCGGGATCGACTCTGGGCGAGACTACCGGCTCTGGAGGCATAATCGAGCTATTGCCGGCTTAGTAGGTCTTCACCAGTACCTCTGGGGACCTCCTGAGAATGTCTGGCTTTCCTGGTTTGCGGTGAGAACGGACATGCAGGGGCAGGGTGCCGGAAAGAAACTTCTTGGTTCGATAGAAAACGCGGCCCGAAAACGCGGTTTCGCGAAAATGCTTATCGAAACCTACGACAGCGACACCTTTACACGCGCCCGCGGATTCTACGAGCGCAACGGATACGCGCAAACCGGAGGGATACGCGAATACCTGCCCGATGGTTCTTCCATGGTTGTTTACGCGAAGAATCTGTGAAGAACGAGCCTTAACGACCTTCGGCTATACGCTTGACGAGAAAGGCCGGCATGCCAATGTCGACCATTTTCTGCTGAGTAGTCTCAATGTTGTACTTGACTCTTCGGTATGAGAAAGTCTTTGCCTCGGCATCGAGAATGCCATAGCAGGCTCTTGGATCGCGATCGCGCGGCTGACCCACACTACCGACGTTTATCAGGAACCTCCCACCCTTCATTGCCTTGAAATTGAGTTTCGGTTCCTGATGAACAGCAATCTCTTTATTGCCGTTCACGGTGATGATCAACGGAATGTGGGTATGTCCAACAAAGCAGAACTCGGTATCGAAGAACTGGAAATTATAGGCAGCTTCTTCCAGCGAAGTGATGTAGTGCCACATGTTCGGTTCGTATGGAGTTGAGTGCACCAGTGATGCTGCATAGCGTGTTTCTTTGAGGGGCAGAAGGCTGAGGAACGCTCTGATATCGGCACTCAGCGTTTCGGATGTCCACTCGATCGCCAGGCGGGCATGGATGTTGAAATTCTCCGTCGAAAGCGTTCCCAAAGCGGCGGCATCGTGATTGCCCAACAGCGTGATCGGGCATCGCTGTTTTACCAGCTCCACACATTCGTTGGGGTTGGCGCCATACCCGACAATATCGCCAAGACAGACGACCTCGTCGATTTGCTGGGAATCGATGTCATTGAGTACCGCGTGGAGCGCCTCAAGGTTCGCATGAATATCGGAAACGATCGCTAACCGCATGTGTTCTATCCGTTTTCCATAAACCGCAGCGTACTCGAACCGATCTCAAGCCGGTCTTTGTGTTGCAAGCGGTGTTCTTTCGTTTTTTTTCCGTTTACTTTTACTTTTCCTAACAGCTTCTTGTTGACAAGCCACACTCCGTCGTCGCGTTTTTCCACATTCACATGCGACTGATCAATAAAGAGACCATCGATAAAGATGTCGTCTTCTTCAGAGTTACCCAGTGTTATCGACGGCTTTTCTAACCGGTACACGACATGTTTGTCTGTTTCGATCAACAACGGGGTACCACTCCCATCGTTCTCGGCTTCGACGGTGGGTGTTTCTGATGTTGGTCGCTGCTGCGAATCCAAATCGAACGTATCGGTTTCGGAGATATCCGGACCACCACGGCTGATAGGGTCGATTCTGGAACTGTCCTCTTCGGTCAAAGCTCCTTCGAATACAATGGTGTACTTGCCGATCGATATTTGATCACCTGGTACCAGCGAGGAGCGTGAGACCTTCTTCTCGTTTACAAATGTTCCGTTCAATGAGTTGAGGTCGTTTATGACAAAGCTCCCATCACGGTCAACTTCTATTCGTGCATGCCGGCGGGAAACCCCCATGTTCACGATAGAAATCGTGTTTTCGGGGAGACGACCAATAGTAACCACCGGTTCGGAAATATCGAACGTCTTAAGCGGTTCCTCTTCGAATTTGAGCACGAATTTTGGCATAGTTCTGTATGGGATTCAGGCCATGAAGTAAAGGCTAAAATATACAATGGCTCATTAAGCGTTCAACCAATCGAAGACTCTATTCAAAGTATAACCTTTGGATACCGGGAAAGCAATGGAAACAATAGAGGTCTAATCCCTTGACTTTTCTTCGGAAACAACGGATACTATAAGTTCTACATCAGGGGAAGCTGGGATAATCTGGATCATCATAAGCTATTTTAGGCCCATGATCCTGAAGCTTTTATCAAAACTGGACGATAATCTTATGGTAGGGCCTGTCGGCATGATAGCACGCCGTGTCGGTGAATCAGCCCTGCTCTGTGCCCGTTGGCGGTTTGTAGCGGCATCGGTGGTGCTTCTGAGTAGTGCTCTTCTGCTGTGTCCTTCCGTGTCGGAAGCACAGAGCACCAAGGATTCCGGCTCGCTGACACTGGAGCAGGTAATCCAGCGCCGGGAGTGGATGACGGCGCTACTGGATTCACTGGAACTGGAAAAGCAGAGGCAGAAAAGGTCGGGCAAGAATATCGACCGTCTGGAAGCTTTCAGCTCGGCGGTAAAGGACTCACTGGCGGTACTCCGGAGCAGGATTAGTGAATCCAAGCCTCAGAATGGGAGAAGCAATCCTCTGAAAGCCGTCGGGGATCTGGGCTCGTTCAATCTGCCGTCCAACCCGTTTGACTGGCTTATTGTAGGAATAGGTGCAGCGGCGATATTATCGGGACTCGTACTGGTCGTCGGGCTTATCGGATCCTGGATTCGCGGGTCGAAAAAGAAAAGGAAAAGCGATTTTGCCCCAACCGCGAGTGAAAAGTTTACCCAGAACCGAATGGCTCCGCCGCCTCCGGAGATGCCACCTGCTCCACAACGGCCATCGCAAGCCTATCCCAAAGTGGCACCTGCTCCCGAGCAGGGTTTGGCGGCATTTATTGAGGAGAAACCAATCCGCGGGCGTCCTACCGATGCCTGGCCCCAGGCACTGCAGAATCACTCTGAGGAATCATTCAACCCGTCTCCGGCCTCGGAACCGTATCGTCCGGATACTTCAATACGTAATCTCCGTGAGCGTATCGGAAAAGCTCAACCCGCGAAGAGAAACGAGCCCATCCCGCAACAGCCGCCGGCAACCCGCAATACCCGCGTCGTGCCGTCGCTTGACTCAGATCAGCAAAAGGCCAATATCCTTGCCGCTTCCGCACAGGGACTCGATTCGCACGAAATCGCCAAACGGCTGCATGTCAGCGAAGACCAGGTGGCCCTTGTTCTCCGGATGCAGAGCAAAGGATCGCGAGGCACCTAGCGGCGCACCCACCGCATGTGGCCTGCTGATAGGCCGGCCACCGAAAACGTACGGTGAAACCTCCGGCATCTTGCCTGAACAATCCGCTGCAGCCGGGACAGGTGAGCTATGAGCATTCCCGCCATACATATCGCAGCAGAAATTATTTCCGGATCGACCGGCAGAAACACCGTTTCCCGAGGCACGGTTGAAAAAATTCCCAAGCCGGGAACCGCCGTGATTCGCCTGGGTACGAAAGTGCTGAACGTACGCGTCCCGGAAGGCTCCTTGCAACAGGGTGATAGTGTTCGAGCTGTTTTCGATGGTGAGACACTGGTTCTTACCAGGCAGGTGAATTCCCGGGGAAGCGGAACCGGGGGCGACCGATGGACACTTCCCAATAATGCCGCCCTTATCGAAACGCTTCGGAGTGCAGCCGATGAGCTGAAAAACTTCAGCCGAACCGGTGTTCCTGCGGACAGGGCCAGAGCAATCGCCGGAGCGCTCGAGAAGATCGTTCACCAGTTGCCCGAACCGGTGCAGAAGGAAATCCAGCAGGCTGTTCATGCCCTGAGAGCGAACAACGCACCGGGGGGCGAAGCTGCGCGGGCAATTAATCGGGCGCTGGAACTCTTGAACGTACCTTCCGCGAAACCGTCGCAGTCCGTAGCCGTTCCTGCTGAAATGAATCTGGCACCCGGGTTTGTTTTTTTCGACCGTTTGAGTTCGGCCCTGGAATGGCTGCAAACCAATGGCTTTGAATCGAGTCCGCAGATCAGTGGCGGGGGACCGCGAGGTGCTGAACTGCCGGTGGTGGTTCAGATTGCTGCCCAGCCTGCGGGCGGGCTTCAGGCCGTGATCCTCAAAAACGAACAGTTTCTTCCCGAACTGACTCAATTGCTTAACCGTGAATCCGGAGGATCGAGCCGGTCCGATACTATGGCGCCGGCCCTTGCACGAGCAACTCTTGACCTGGAAAGTGTCTCAGAACAGCAGATCCTTCGCGCAGTGCGAAACACGAGTATCGGTCAGTCTCAGGCACCGACACTTACCGGAAAAGCTATCGATGATTCCCTCCACCAGTGGTTTCTGCATTCGCTGAATTCGGGCAATACAGCGGAGCGCTCCAGAGGCTTGAATCCTCTGGAGCCTCTGGCCCAGTTGCCTCCGGGACTCAGCTTTGTCGATTCTGCGCTATCGGCGCTGCCGGTGAGGGCGAGTGGATCCGTGAAAGAAATTGTCCAGGCCCTTTCCTCGACTCTTTCTTTGGGACCAGAGCCCTTTGACCTTCAAACTGCCGTGGAAACCCTCGGACTCACCATGGAGAAAAACCTTCGTTCTTCAGTTTCCTCCGCCGAGTTTCCTCTGAGTCTCAAATCGCTTCTGATGCAGGTGAAAAATGTCCTGCCTCAGGCGGCGACATCGGGTCAGGAACCGGCACGAGAGGTTTTGCCTGTGTCAGTTGATCTTACACCCGGGGAGATCGCAGCGCGACTGGATTCGATGGCACGCGAGCTGACATCGGCATCATCGCGCCCTGCCGACATGCCCTCCGGTGAGCACGGGAGCATACGCAGTGATTCACAACTCCAGAGAATTGCGGCGGTTATTCGGGACCTCAGTCAGGAAATTTCCCGCTTGCTCACAAATGGTAACGAGCATGGCATCGATGGAGCAGCATCGACAAAGAAAACGACCGCTTTACTGCTGAGCGAGATTTCGGAGAAAATTTCTGCGATTACAAAGGATCTGGGATCGGATCAGGTGAACCGTGGATCTGCAGATCAGAAGGTCATACGTGCAATCGAACTGGAGCTTGGGCGTATGGCCGAAGCTTTCTCGAGAAGGGATGCGATGGGGTCTCGAAATGAGATCCGATTAGAACTGCCCCAGACGATTCTGATGGAAAGTGTTCGCGGGACCGTCGAGAACAGTCTGAGCAAACTTGAGACAATGCAGATGCTGGCCCGCCCCGCACAGACCCAGGAGGGTTCGCAGCAGGTACTGGCGCTTCCGGTGCGGGTGGATGGAGAGTGGTCCGAAATGCGTCTGAAATTTGTCAAAAAAGATGGCGGCGGAAGGAGCGGAAAGCCGGGCAAACGCCGCTTCGGCATCAATCTCCAGACCTCGCCGTCGGCATTGGGTGATGTAGGAGTGCAGATGGATTACGAGCCGGGCAAGTCGTTCCGGGTGGCCATGGATTTCGGGAAAATGTCGAGCAGATCATGGTTCGAGACGCATAGAGGTGAGCTTGCCGGTGCACTGGAAGCGCTCGGGCTCCGGGGTGTCCAGATCGACTTTCGAACGAAAAGAACAAAGAACGGAGCGCCGGCGGAAAGTGCGGGGTCGAATTCCGATCAGGCTATCGACATTACCGCGTAGCGATACACCCCAACGCTCTGAGCCAGATCACATGAATGTGCTTG
>JBEPYC010000016.1:0-23664 GCA_041641555.1 Chitinivibrionales bacterium
GGATGGATAAAAGTGCATATGCCCCGGTGCCAAAGAGAGAAAGCCCCAGCACAAGTATCATCGGAATGAACTCACGCGGAATTCGTGATTTCGGATGATGGACAAACGGCGGGCGGTTGACTTGCGGTCCGCGCATCCAGTCACAGACAGTTTGCTCGGGGCTTCGATCCGCGTATCGCTGGTACTCTTTTTCAAGTTCCAAAAGCAAGTCTGATGCAGAGTCGAAACGTTTGTCTCTGTCCTGCCGAAGGCACCGGTTTACCAGGCGATGCAGAGGTTTCGTCAATGGCCTCTCAAATGATTCCAGCGGAGCGAATTTGTGCATGAGCCGGTCGCGCGAGAGTTTGCCCATGTGATTTTCTGGAAACGTTTTCACCCCGGTAAGCATTTCGTAGATAGTACAGCCCAGCGAAAAGAGGTCGGCTCGATGATCGAGACCAACCCCGTTGAGTTGCTCGGGGGCGAGATACTGAAGCGATCCCACGATTGTGTTGGGCATCGTATGAAGAGAGGCATTGATAGGGGTTGCGACGCCGAAATCCGTAAGAAACCCCGATCCTCCCTGATCAATGAGAATATTCGAGGGCTTTATGTCCCGGTGCAGTATGCCCGTGTATTCTTTCCCCTGAAAGTGATATTTAAAAGTATGGGTATAGGCCAGAGCCCGGCATATCATGACTGAAATCGCTAATGTCACCGGTAGTGGATGCGGTCCTCGATCGGAAATGAGTTTACTCAGAGGGAGGCCGTCGATCTTATCCATTTCTATATACGGCAGCCCATTCCATTCACCAACATTATGTATGCTGATAATGTTGGGGTGGCGGAGCTGGGCTGTTATGGACATTTCGGTTTCGAATCGACTGACTGAATCGACATTCGCATTTGGGCGCAGCAACTTAACTGCTCGGGATACGCCCAGTTTTTCATTCCAGATCTCGTAAATGACTGCAACACCGCCCTCTCCGAGCACTCCGGTGACCAGTCCCGAACCCAGTGCTCGCGGGTTTGCCAAAAAAGACGAATTGGCAGAATCGGATTGCATTCTCCCCTCTTCTCGTTTCTTTTTATCAGAAAAGCGATCATAGGATGCCGGATGTGTCCGGGGCGGTGGTGCTGGCGCTTTTCGGTACATCGTTGTTTTTCGATCCTCCACAACTTCCTCCATCGTAATGTATACACGCTTTCTAAGGCGCAAACGAGGTGCCAGAGTCAGGACAAAAAAACGGGCCGCAAACCCCCTCTTTGTTTGCGGCCCGCCAGGCAATACTGCTCAAAAATCATGTGCGATCCAAAATAGGTTTCGTTCTTTGTGAAGAACCACCCTCGTACCAAGCAGTTTTTCTCAAAGAACGTCCAGAACGCCCGAAGGTATCGACACTTGTTTTTCTTTCGATTATTGAGAAGTGGTGTCTTTTGCGATTTCTCTTATCTGGTTCCGGACGTCTGCTATAAACCGGTCGATCCGCTCGCCTGCTTCCTCAAATGCACCTTCGTCTTCCATGCTGTCCGCGAGTGCGTCGATTCGTTCTCGCGCTCCGGAAACAATCTCTTCCAGGTCCTCCTGGGTCTGCTCCAGCTGCTTGTTCTGGCTGATGCTGTCCACCATGGATTCAATACGTTTCTCAGCTCTCTGTGTCAGGCTGTCCAGATTGATTTCATTCTCACCAAGAACCTCTTCTGTTGTCTCATCGGCAGGCTCTGAACGATCACCTTCACATCCAGGTAATGTCAGAAACAAAAGGGGTATGGCAAAAATCAGAATAAGTAGTCTCCGGGAATGCTCTAACATGGACAACTCCTTGTGGAATGTCGGGTTTTCTCTATTCATGTGGCACATGCATCAAAAAGCATGCCGGAACCGTTTGGTGGTTTCCTGGGGTGAAATAACGATGTGGGGACGATGGAATCGGCATGATGGCACGGACTTTGCAGCAAGAGGCTTTTTCCGCTGAGGGATGCAATCCGGTATTTTTCCATGCAAATTGGAATCGGTTTTCGTATCTGATAAAGGACAACTGATAGAGGAGAAATGATGAGAAAGCAGAAATCTACAGCTACTACTGTTCTGACCTGGTCGATGCTGTTTACCGTGGCTTTTATTTCGTGTCAAAAGGTTCCGTATACGCGAAGAAGGCAGTTGAATCTGATTCCGCAAGGTCAGCTACTGGAATTGAGCACCGAGCAGTACGGGACGTTTCTACAGGAAAGCGAAGTGATCACCGGGACGGAACAGGGCCAGATGGTACAGCGAGTTGGGACGCGTATTCAAGACGCAGTGGAGGACTACCTTGTAGAAAACAATATGAAAAAAAGAACTGAGGATTTCCGGTGGGAATACAACCTGATCGCTTCAGAGCAGGTGAATGCCTTTGCTATGCCGGGGGGGAAAGTCGGAATCCTGCAGGGAATAATTCCGGTTGCCCAGTCCGAGGCAGGTCTTGCGGTCGTGATGGCACACGAAATAGCCCATGTTATCGCCGAACATGGAAATGAACGAATGAGCCAGGTTCTCCTGGTGCAACTGGGCGGAGTCGCACTCGATGTTGCCCTTAACGAAAAACCCGAGCAGACGCGCCAGCTTTTCCTGGCAGCCTACGGTCTCGGAGCACAAGTCGGAGTACTCCTGCCATATTCAAGGACTCACGAATCGGAAGCCGACAAGCTGGGACTGATTTTCATGGCAAAAGCAGGATACGACCCACGTGTGGCTGTGGATTTCTGGGGACGTATGCACGAGAAATCCGGTGGCGGACAGCCTCCGGAGTTTCTGAGCACGCATCCTTCCCACGAGTCGCGGATCGAGGGGCTTCGGGAATTCATGCCCAACGCCATGGAATTCTATGACAAGTAAAGGCCTGCGCGGGCAAAAACAGGAAGTTGACTCTGGGCGCAAAATCGGAGAATACCGCTGGCCGCTCACTTTTCCTGAATATCGGCTTTCTGCCGAAGACTATCGAGGAAGTGATGAACAGTCTCCTCTCGGGCCTGACTCTGGAGTGTCCGGCGAATAGATTCACGAACCATGTCCAGGGGAGCTGTACCTTCGGGAAGATGCTCTATCTTTTTGGCGATATGATATCCGAAGGGGGTCCAGAAGGTATCGCTGATCTCTCCTACACTGAGTGAATCAAAAACGACGTCTTCGAATTCCTGGACCATTTGTCCGCGGGGGAAGATACCCAGGTCTCCTGCCGAATCGGGACAATCGGAATGCTGCACCGCGAGTTGCTCGAACGTGGCTCCACTATCCAGTTCTTTTTTTACTTTCCGAATCTCTTTGTAGGCATCCTTTTTTTCGGCATCGTTCTTCGCGTGTTTGACAATGTGTGCTGCGTGGATTCGCTCGGGAAGCTTGAATTCATCCTTGTGCCGGGCATAGAAATCGCCGATTTCTTCCTCGGTGGGTTCCGGGGCACTTTTTTCAATCTGTTTAGCCAGCAGCTCCGCTTTGAGTTGAATTTCGACTTCTCGTTGCACCGGAATAGGGCTTTTGAGCCCGCGCATTGCAAGAAACGCTTGCTCACCACCTGATTTTTGTGTCATTTGTTCGTATTGGGTCACAACCTTCTCATGAGGAACATCAACATCTGCTGTTGCCGCATACTGTCGAAAGAGAATCTGCTCAGTTACCGTCTCCTTTGCCCACTGCATGAGAGTGGCTTTCTGCTCCTCTTCCGGCTGCTCGGGAAACTGTTGCTGGTACCGGGGAAGCATTCGTTCGAATTGCTGCTGGATAACCGAATCATCGATAGTTTCGCCATTGATAACGAGCATGGTATCTCCTCAAATATATGGGGTCAAAAGAAGTGCCGACGTAGTTCTCAAAAATAGGTGATTTAGAGAGACAGGTCTCAAGGCACCGTGATCAGGTGGACCGCCTGCTTATCGGGATGCTGTGTAACGTAGCATAGACGGATCCATTCGGGGGAGCGGCAGCGGGTGCTTACCCTGATTTCATCCAGGCTGCCATCCAGGGGGCGGGCTCCGTTTCCGGCAGAATTGTTACCAATAGCCACGGGTATGCTGGATCCCGAGTCGATAGCCCCCGGCCGCTCTTCGGAATTGCTCAGCCCGTCATCCGGTGAGCCATCATACTTATATATCCGCATCGTTCGCCCATCATAGGAAACGACACCATACATCCATCGACCGCTGTTAAGATCGCTTGGCTCGGAGTACATCACATACGTCGTCCCGTTGATCCGGAGACGGCTGCGAAGACTTTGGTCCTTAAGCGAGAGCATCCAGTGGTGATCGCTGTTGGATCCGGAAGTCGTTTTCGAAATCATGCGTCCAGCGATATCAAACGAAAGGGGCTTGAGCCAGCATGAGATGGTCATCTGGGTGCCGGGAAAATCGGGACTTCCAATTTCGATTCTGTCGTTAGATCCATCAAACCCTTGTCCCTGGGCGATTATGCCTTTTTTCCCGGTATCACTGATATCATCGGTGCCATGAAACGCATCCATTGCTGAATTACGGTACACTCCCTGGTTTCCGGTACCGGTTGCAGCAGAGTCCAGATGGTACACCAGGCGAAAACCATGTGAAGTATCAAAGACGGCAGTGGGTGATCCAAAAGAAAAACTTCTTGTCGTGTCGATATCAAGCCATATCTGCTGGGTGAATCCTTCAGAAACAAGGGTGTCCACACTCAGCCAGATTTCGGCTTTACGGTTCTGAGGATCCCATCGCTCGATTTCGTAAGCCAACTCGGTGCCGTCATTTTTGGTGAAAGCAATCCGACCGGAGCGAGAGAAATCGAAGGTGGAATCTAAGCGCACAAGTAGCGGAAAGCCGAGAAGAGGACGGTTGATTGGTGTGGTAAAGACATGATCGGCAAAAGCAAGCCTGTATAACCCAAGGCGCTGAGGAACTCTCCGATGAGGCACAAAAATGATGAGAGAGTCCCTGTGGTCGGCACGATCCGCAACAGTTACGGTGAGTGGACCTGAAGAGAAATGGGAAGCATTCGGGTCCAGGATTATCGTGAAGGATCGTGCGGTATCGAGATCTTTTGAAATGTTTGTTGTGCCGTGGCGAGCCTGCAGGCGATAGGTGTCGAGCTGGGGATGATCATTGTCGTGTATAGTAAAACGAAGTGTGTCCCGATGCAGTGTATCGAGCCAGAGGGAGTCTCCGGAAGTTGTAAGATGGAAAGAGCGAACCGAGAGCGAGCAGGGGGTATTCTCTGCGCGAGCGACTTCGAATACTGCTGTGTAGGGTGTTCTTTCATACCCGTCCCACAGGTAGAGAGAAAGCTCATTCAAGCCGATATCGGATACTGCGGGTGTCCAGGTAACCGTTTTGCCGCTTATGGAGAGATCTTCGGGAGATCGCGATATGAGTATCGAGACCGAATCGAAGTCCGGGTCGACAATTCCAAGAGTATCGGTGTATGTCAATCCGCTCAAGAGTGCGCGGTCGGTTTTCAGTTCCTGAACCACCCGGGGTGGAGAGTTGAAAAAGACTTTGGCTTGTCGTGATGCGTAATTTCCGGAAGAGTCTTCGGTCTCGACCAACAGAATGTTCCCGTCCTTGGTGTGCTGAAGGTTTTCTGCTGATGCGTACCAGAGAAACCCTTTCCGTTCGTCCTGAACCGCGGGGTGCCCATCGAGCGTGAGTGTGCGTATGCCTGATTGTTCATCGAAAGCCACGATTCGGACGAGAACGCTGTCACTGCGGCTTCGGTATCTGTCGGCGGGCATTCCATCGATGGACATGTTGGCGATGATGGGTGCATGAGAATCCGATGATGTAGAATCGCGTAGGATGGTGATCGTTTTCGTACGCACATGTCCGTTCACACGATCTGTTGCGGAAATCTCTATATTCTCGCGTGGTGATTTAACCTGAAGAGAGCACTTCCAGAGAGCGCTCTGTGCTCCACTGACGTAAATCGACTCAGCTCGTGACGCTTCTCGTTTCAAGAGTATGTCTGCCATGATAGTATCAGAAGCGTAGTCCTCGAGTATGCCCAGAAAAAAAGCATGGTCGGAAGCAACCTGATGGGTATCCGAAGGAGGGGAGAACAAGCTCATCCGCATGCTTCCCTGTTCCTCGAGAGCGGGATTGTAGCGTATCCAGAAATGCTTTGTGGTAGCATTCCCCTGCTCATCGAAGGCAACTATAGTATGCCTGGTGAACGCTGATGTGCTCGGGATGTCAAGAGGGAGGTGGTAGGTTGAAATCGAGATACCGGGATGCATTGTTGTGCCATCAAGTTCCACACGTTCAATATACCCGACTCCCTGGTCTCTCACCCGAACTTCGACCGTGTAGACCGAATCACCGGTTTCGATGGAATCTGAGGGGGTGTTAAGATGTATTTCCGGGCCGGCAGTATCGGAAAAAGCATAGGTAAAGGGTACTCCCGGGGTGTTGTAGTTTCCTCGAAGGTCAGAAAGCCAGAGCGTTCCTTTTCCCGAAGTTGTGCGCAGCCCCTGGAGAGATGTGTCGGTTTGCGGCGACAGCACAGACAAAACGAGATTCTCTGAAAACTTCCAGTTGTAGAGCGCTGCCTGGTCCTGAACTGCAGCGGAGACCAGGGTAATTTCTTTGCCCTGAAACCCGGAAATCACTGTCGGACGAAGAGGGGAGAAAACCTTGAGTTCCATGTGTTCAGTGGCAATCTGGCCGTCTTTCCGGTAAGTCCGGAGGGAAAGAACGATATCCCCGGGCCGGGAAAGCGAAAACGTCGCTATTCTGGTGTCCGCCTTCTTCCAGGATCTATCGTTGCTCCTGAACACAATCCGTTCTCCCAGATGGCTGGACGGTGCTTCGAAGACAACTGAATCGACTTCCTCTCGTAGACCGATAACAAACCAGAGTGATTCGGGAGAAAAGACCGAAACGGAGTCGCCGGATGTACGGTCACCAAAACTCTTCCTGGTAATAACCGTTCGAGCATTCGAAAGATCGGTAAAGGGGTTGTATGAGTCTCCGCAAAACAAAAGAAACCCGGCACTCAGTACAAGGGTGAGCAAAGAGACCAATTTCGTGTATCGTCTGTGCATAAGGAAAGTCACCATTCCTCAGTTCTCTGCCTCAAAGGTCAAAAGTGAGCTTCCGGGCCTCTGGTTTTCGTAGGAAAGGCGAATCCATTCCGGACTGCGAACCACTCGTTCAATCCGGATTTCATCGAGCAGACCGTCAAAATACTCATAGGTACCATTGTCCTGGGCGCCGATCGTTGCCATCCAGGAGGGCAGAACAGGTGTTGATTCAAGGCTGAAATCAGCACCATTCTTTGCCACATTATGCCCGTCGACATAGAGCTTGAGTGAATCGCGGGCATAATCGATAACGCCCACGATGTGATGCCAGGAGTCAAGCGATACAATCGAGTCGGAGTGTGCGATGTTCGGAGATGATTGCTCTACTCGTGCGAAAATCCCCGCTTGCCCCCCGTTCTTCAGAGAAATGGATGCACGGGAAATATCGGTGGAGTTCGATGACTCGATTGAAACGGCGATTATAGCCTGGTAGCCAGGTTGGTTATAGTTTTTCTGGTAAACCCACCCGCTCAGTGTCACTGAAGAGACGCTCGAGAGAATCTTGGTGTTACGACCGATGGTGGCGTAATCGTTGATGCCATCCAGGTTCATTCCCCACCCGATCGCCCCCTCTGTGAAATCGAGTCCCTTGTTGATCGCATGATATGAATTATCCGAGGCGTCATGCAGGGAACTGTCCCCGTGCCAGACGCCGGCGAACCCATAGGTTCCCGAGAAAACGGGTGCCTCCGGGCGTGGCACTTCCGGAGAGGTCGTAAGCAGGAATACCGGATCTCTGTCGGGGTAGATGGTATCAAGACGGACCCATATGTCGGCCTTGTTGTTTATTGTGTCCCATCGTTCGATCTCAAACGGTAGAGCAGAATTGGTTTCTGACGTAAATCGAATAGATGTTCCTCGCGGGCTTGCTGAGGAAAAGTCAAAATTTGATGAGTCGAGGCGCAGCAGGAGTGGAAAGCCAAAAAGGGTATCGGAAAGACCGAGAGTTGTGCTGGAGAGGGTTACTCTCTGCTGGTAGGGTGAGATTTGACCCGACGGGTACATCAGGGTGATAGATAAGGAATCCCGGGTCCCTTCGCGGTCTTCGGCAATGATCTGGAGTCGCTCTGTGAGATTGTCGGCCCGAGTTGGATCGATACGCACTGAAAGAACACGTGTGGTGTCCATTGCCTGTACCGAAAACAGACCCCCTTTTCGTATGCTTATGCGATGGTACTCAATTGAAGGTGGATCTGGATCGAGTATCTGCACCGTCAACTGAAGAGCCGAGTCGGTCTCCGAGAATGATACGGTGTCATTGTCGGATAAACCGGCGGGGGAGAGTATGTGCAATGAACAAGGACTGTTCAAAGCGGGAAGCACCATGAGTGTGCAGGTGTAGGGTATTGTCTGAAATCCGTCGAAAAGCTCAAGAGCTATCTCGTGTTGACCCGTCTGGCTATCCTGTGGGGCCCACGAGAATGTCGTGCCCTCCAGATGGGCACCAGGCGGCAGGGTGTTTCCCACTATGACGACCTCATCACCATTTGCGTCGTATACTTCGAGCGTGTCCCTGAATGTGTCGTGTGTATAGAGCGGTGTCGAGTTCTGAAGTCCGTTCAGCACGACGGGAGGCTTGTTGGAGTATACGAGACCGGAAAGAGTGTCACTATTGTCGTTATTGTCGGTAGCGATAACCATGAGGGCATTCCCCTGATGGTGTGCTAAGGGAATTCTGGCAACCCACAGATAGTCTCGTCCAGGATCGGGGGTTGTGATTGCATCGTTTACTCGAATGGATTCAATGCCGGTGCCCTGATCGAAAGCGATTATTCTCATGTCCAGATGGTCATCGGTAGTGTAAGCACGCGAAAACTCCTTCGCATCACCAACCCATACGTCGGCGATCACCGGAGCGATGGTGTCCCGGGAGAGTGGTGAGTAGGTAATCGCCAGCGTGGTATCCAGGGCAAGCCGTCGGGAGGAGTCCGCTATGACTACATTCACCGTGTTGGGTCCCGCTGCAAGCGCAACCTGGGTTTCCCAGGGAATAGTTTCGCCGGTGCCGGGGAGGGCAAAATCGGGCATGGGAGAACCGTTGACCGTCAAGGACACGCTGAGGTTTAGTGAATCTGCTTCTGCTTTCGTGACTCTTCCGAATATCCGCTGAGTATTGCTGCTGCTTGTCCAGGGATTTGTCGGGGGCCAGAGGAAACTCAGTCGGGCATCTCTGGATACCGAAACTGAACGGTCGAACTGTATCCAGAAACTGGCGGAGTCCTGATTCCCGGAAATATCATGCGCTACTATCTGAAGTGGTAGTGGTTTGTCGGATGCTGTCATGTGCAGGGACCGCAGCTCTTCGGAGTATACTTCACCCGATACTTCATCGAACAACCCCCCGTTAATGGTGACACGATTGACTATGCCTTTGCCTGGGTCGGAGATCCGAACCTGAAAGACAAGGGATGAATCGGGAACAAGCAGTGTGTCTCCCCTGGTCACGTATTGGTATGGCTCGAACAGAGAGATGGCAGGAGCAATGGAATCAAGTATGGTATAGGAAAACGATGTCGTCGGGGAAGCGTGCTCTCCGCGGGCATCGGTGACCCAGAGGTGTCCGGATCCTGAAGGACGTGAAGCAGAAACGATAGTAATGCTCGTTCGTGGCTTGGCACTTCGGATTGTGTTGAACTCGTCCAGAGACCACCAGTACCAGACATCATGGTCGCCTACCGAATCAGTTTGAAGATCCAGTGTGTCGCCGAAGTAAATGGTAACCGCTTCCTGGGAAAGTGGCGAGACGGCCCGAACCGGCAGTGTACTCACGACACGATCATTGTTTGACCGGTAGGTCAGTATGAGGATCTCGGTGAGCCCGGTATCGACCAGTGAGAAGTGCATGTCGTATGGCTCACCCGAAAGCTCCGAGGCAGTGCCTGTTCCAAATCGGGTCGTATCTCCCCGTCGGTTTCCGGGCAAGATAACCAGAAAAGAATCGACGTTTTCATGCAGCGATACGACCATCGACATTGTGTATTGCTTGAAAATGAGCACCGAGTCATTCTCCGGCGCTGTGCCGAAGTCGCGGTCGATAACATGAACCCGTGCATTTGACAGGTTGGCAAATGGGTTGTCTGGATTACTGCATTGAAGCAGTGTCCCGATAGCGCATAAGACAAGAAGTGGCGGCAGAATTCTTTTTAATGTCGTGTTGAACTCGACAGAATAGTCGATTGTCATTCTATTGAGCCTCAATGGGCGGGTGTATTGCCCCGGAATTTCAAAACGTAAATGACCACGAAAAACCCAAAGCACCGGCAAGACCAAGTGCGCTCCATAATGCCATCAGTGCTCTGTGCCGGTTTCGCTGAGACACGGCGTCCTCAAAGTCCGATGCGGAATGGATGACCAGATTACTGCGTTCATCCTCAATCCGAGTGTCCTGAAGTGCCTCGATTCGTTTGTTGTCGGCGGCGAGTTCCGTGGCGTACCAGGCAGCCATGCCGCATCCGGCAGCAAAAACACCAAGAGAAGAAAACCGGGCAATGGTGCGCTTGCGTGCATTCGGATCCATGAGCACTCGTACCGGTATGCCTTCGTCCTTGGCCTGATCAATAGAGGTAGCGAAAGAAAACGATGTGCCTTCGGTGAATTCTTTCTTTCCTTCGATAGCAATATCGGATCTCCCGTTATCCATAAACCGGCATGCATCGATCTTGATAAACTTGGTCAGTGAACTAACGCCATACACAGAGTACATTACTTTGCAATGAGAGAGTTCACTGCCGATTCCGCTCTCGTGAATGTAGATTCCGTTCCAGTCGTAGGGGTTTGGTAGCATTGATGTACTTCCCCCATGCTTCTGGTCGTACACGGATGAGAACGTAACGGGATTCAGGGGAGTACCAGATGCCCGGAGTTGGCCTTCAACATGCAGTCCGGTGAAGTTCTTGAACAGAATAGTTACACCGGGCTCGATGGTTACCGATTTACCCGATGGTACATAGATGTCGGCGGTGACCAGGTATGGACGGTCCTTTACCGTGAGGTTACGTGGAAGATTCCCCGCCAGCGGAATATGCTCGAGTGGATCCGCGCAAACACTATAAACAAGTGAGAGAAAAACCAGGATACAACCGCTCGTGAGCTGAAAAGCCGTGCGGGAAAGGTGAAGAGGTGCAGAAGAATATCGTTTCGTACTCATGTGTGGCAATAAGGGCCTTCCCCCCAGTATTACTTGCGGGAGCGAGCCAGACGCTGCATTTCCTGGATCGCTTTCTGGTGATACGGATGTTCGCGGTTATTCTGGAGGAAATTGCGTACCTCGAACCAGGCATCCATTGCTGCGGACAGTGTCGATTGGTTATCCGAGTTTGTGAAACTCTTGCTTTTTGCCAGCGCCCGATAGTACAGATAGTCCGTGCGGAGTCGTGAACTAGGCAGGTATTCTGCGGGGGTGGCGATAGCCTTCTCCAAAAGTGATAATGCTTTGTCGGTCTGGCCCGAATGAAGTGACCCAATCGCGTTTTGAAGAATGAATTCACCGTCGGCAATCTTGTGGGAACGGAGGAACCGCGACAGCTCCGAGGATTTTCCGAGCGTCCGGAGCACCCGCATGTAATAAATGGCCGCTTTTTTTTCTGATTGTGCGTTTTGCCCGAGGTGATTCCAGAGCCGGTGTGCCGAAGCAAAGTTGCCGTTCTCCACCTCCCCATAAAATATTGTGAGCTGATTGTTGGAACCGTAGCGCTCCTGCAACTTTTCCAGGGGACTTTGCCTCTCTTTGTCCGGGCGTGAAGGTGCAGGTACCGCCGGATCGCGTGAGGCGGAATGATTGGACGCTGATAGCCCGGAGGCTGTTTGTCGAGCCTCGATATTGAACGGGTCTTCCTGCTGCGGGCTGGAATTTTCGGGCAGGGCCTCTGTTTGTTCTTTCTCTGAACCTGTTCTCGATGGCTCTACGGCTGCAGCTCGCTCTGCAGGTGTTCGAACAATGTTTATTGTTCCTACACCCACAACGATTACAGCGCCGGCTGCAGCGGCGACCAGGGGCCAGGGAGAGCGTCTTCTAACCTTCAGAACGGTACGTTCACCCGGTGGAATGCTCATGTACTGACGCATGACCTGTTCGGGCGTATCAAGAGTAAGCGAGTTGTGGATTCGTTCGAGCTGAGCCAGCAAAGCCTCGGCGCTGCCAATCCTCTTTTTCTTATCATGCATCATGCATCGATGCACAAGCTTACACAGCGGTTTTGGAATTTTCAGACTGTATTCATTCAAAGGGCGAAAATCGTTCTTAACCTTGCAGCTCATCAACCTTGACATGCTGACCTGGGGAAACGCTTTGTTGCCGGAAAGCATCTCGTAGAGCACGGTGCCGAACGAATAGATATCACCGGCGACCTCTGCAGGTTTTCCATCGAGCTGTTCCGGTGCCAGGTATTGCATCGTTCCCATTATTGCACCATCGGTGGTGAACAGGGATACCTCAATGGGCCGTGCAATACCGAAGTCCATTAGTTTCACGATGCCATCGGGTGTAACCATGATGTTACTGGGCTTGAGGTCTCGGTGGATGATCCCATGGTATGATGTGCCATACAACAGGTAGTTCCTGTTATGCGCATACGCCAGGGCCCGTGCAACGAGGATGGCAATAGAGGTACAAACGACAACATCAAGAGCACCACGCTTTTTGATCATGGTATCCAGTGTCGAGCCTGCCAGATATTCCATCTCGATGTAGGGAAGCGTATTCCACAGGCCAACCGAATGAATCTCAATGATATTTGGATGTGACAGCCCCGCCATGATTTTCATTTCAGTTTCGAAATGACGGCGCGAGTCTTCCGAGAGATTGGGATGCATCAGCTTTATCGCGCGATGCACTTCCAGTTCATTGTTGAAGATTTTGTAGATGTTAGCCATGCCGCCGACTCCTATAAGGCCGACGATCTTTCCGGAACCGAGTTCAAGTGCTCGCGAGCCATCAGGCAGTATGACCGCCGTCCGCACCTGCATATTGTCGGTGGCGTCTGGCTTATCTGGAAATCGAGGTATGCCGGTGGATGTGGTCATCGATAAATGGAGGCTCCGATGTACAGCGGTCGTTCAAAAATTCCATGCATCCAGTGGTCAGGAAGCACTCGGCGCACGGCAAGTACTATGTATAATAGTTCCGAATCCTCGAAAAATCAACGGTTTTGGGACCGAATGTGAGTCAGAAAAAAAGCACGACTTTATAAGTTATTGTCGTAAAAGTAGTTAAGGTAGGTGTGGGACCAATTGCCGTGTAGTGGAATTCAGGAGAAAATGGTATGGCACGTGTATAAATAACTGCTTTTGCACGGTGGTTCTCGCGTATCGGATGCTCCTCAAAGCATTTATTCTTTATGAACCACCCTAACCAGATCATCGGGAAGAAAAGGTTTTTGCAGAACACCGGCTATTCCCAGCTGGGAGAGAAGCTCCTCTATGATAACCTCCCTGGAGAGCCCCGACATGATCGCAACCGGCTTTTTGGTTTTCCGGAGTTCGCACAGAAGATCCAGGCCACTGATATCGGGGAGCATCAGGTCTGCCACGATAAAATCAATGGGCGTTGAATCGAGAATGCTGAGCGCCTCACGTGCCGTTGTGGCCGTCGAAATAGTGTGATCCTCGTCTTCGAGAACATCTGCGGCAAGTCGACGCATCGACTGGTCATCTTCTATCACGAGTATATTCATGAACGCCTGCTCCGATTCCAGTGTAAGACATTTCTACTGAGTTCTGTACGCTTTGACTTCGAACGAGGTTTTCAGGGTCATTTTTTTACCTCGTTTTGGCGACGCTTTCCTAAAGTATACACCTTCATACCTCAGAATGCAAAGAGAGGATCAGGCATACCTGAAATTATTGACTTACCTGAACACGGAAATCTATGATTAAGATACCCTGATGCTAACGTCGAGTTCTGAATGCAGTCGGTCTCCTTCGGCAGTCGGAAAACGATGTGGACAGGCCGGTTACTTCGTGACCGGCCGTAAGTAGTTGTTTCAAGAATCTGATGACAGGAACCGAAAAGTGCGGCGTTGGAGGTTTTTGAGGTACCCTCTCATCCCGGCAAACCGCATTAAGGAGAACCTGACCGTGTCTGATTCCTTCTCAGAAAGATTGTTTCCTGAAATGTTTGATCCTGGACGTTTGATTCGAGCACTTCCGATGGGCGGCAGCGAGCACGAGCTTACCGTTCTGTATGCTTTGATTGATGCTATGCCCGACTTTATCTACATAAAGGACCTGAAAAGCAGGTTTCTGGTGTGCAATAAAGCACACATGAAGATTCTCGGTGTTACGTCTCGGCGCGAGATCGTGGGTAAAACGGACTACGATTTCTTTCCCGAGGAACTTGCCTCTCTTTATCAGCGGGATGAAGAGCATGTTATTACGGATCGGAAAGTGATCGTCGACAGAGAGGAACCATCTCGCAACAGCTTTGGAGAAGAAATATGGCTTTCAACAACGAAGATTCCTCTGAAAGACCAGAAGGGTGTTGTTATTGCTATGGCGGGAATATCCCGGGACATAACCGATCGAAAAAACGAAGAGGAAATCAGAAAAGAACTCGAGGATCAACTTCGGCAGGCACAGAAGCTGGAGTCGATTGGTCAGCTTGCCGGTGGCATTGCCCATGATTTCAACAATATGCTTGGAGCGATTACTGGATACGCAACGATGATGCGAAGAAAGTTCGCTCAGGAAAATCCGGTTCTACGAGACTACATCGATACCATCCTCGATGCATCCCGAAGAGCTGCCGATCTCACAGGTAAACTTCTGGCATTCGCCAGAAAAGGCAAGTACGAAGCGGTGGAGCTGGATATTCACGATACCATACACGATGTGGTTAACCTGCTGGAGCATTCAATCGATAAGCGGATCGATATCGTGACTCACCTCACTGCAGAAATGTCGACAGTGCGCGGAGATCGTACGCAACTTCAGAATACCGTTTTAAATCTGGCGGTGAATGCGCGTGACGCCATGCCTGATGGTGGCCAGATGAAATTCGTTACCGACGTGGTACAGCTCAAAGAAAACTTCCTGCGCCGGTTTGGGCACGATCTGCCGGCGGGCAAATACATCAGAGTAGTCGTGAGCGACTCCGGAGTTGGTATGGATCAACAAACGCGTGCTCGGTTATTCGAGCCCTTCTTCACCACCAAACCTCCGGGCAAAGGCACCGGACTTGGCCTTGCCAGTGTCTATGGTACCATCAAATCTCACAACGGGATAATCGAAGTGGATAGTGAAGAGAGCAAAGGTACGAGATTTTCGGTTTTTCTGCCGGTGGTGGAAGCGCCGGCAAAGAAAACACCACCGCCGGTGGAACGCGAGATCAGAAAAGGAAAGGCAACAGTTCTGGTGATCGACGATGAACGACTTGTGAGGGAAATGGCTGTGACTATGCTCGGGGATCTTGGGTATACCGTTCATGCCTGCGCCGATGGTCAGGAGGGGGTCGCTTTTTTCCAGGAACATGTCGATGAAATCGATGTGGCGATCGTTGATATGGTTATGCCGCGTATGGGAGGGTATGATTGTGTAAATGCCTTGCGCAAAATACGGTCTTCATTGAAAGTAATGATATCCACCGGATACAGCCTGGCAACAGATACTCAGCGCCTGATCGTACGCGGAATCGATGGTTTCATTCAGAAGCCTTTCGAAGAAGAAGATCTAGCAGAAATCCTCGATGAGATCTTGAATGGCCGCAGGAAGCCCCATGGCTGATTTCCCCGCATACTGCTTTTAGTGTTGTGCAGATCGTTTCAAAGCATGTGCAATACGTTTGCTGGACCGTGAGCGCCCGGGAAGGTTTTCTACCTTAGTCAGAATTTTCTCGGTCTCGGTTGTCGGGTCAATCGGATTTTCCAGTTCTCGGAGAATCAGGTGCCTGGTAAAGTGATCGAGTGTCGCAAATGTATCTACCGCTGTTGCGGTGTGCTCCTGAAAAACCATGAACAGAAGGGGGTTCAGCAATTCTGCGTACCGCGCATTGCGGGTGCATGCAGTATCGACGTGTTCATAGACTTCGTTTACCAACGCGGCAGTCAGTGAGTCCTTTCTGGAACTCAGTTCCTCCAGCGAAGCCAGGTCACATGCGCCTGCGTGAGCCGTGAAAATCAGACAAACAGCTATGACACTTATAGCAAGATGCTGGTAACGGATTGACATTGTATTGCCTTTCCTGGTAGAGAGTCGGGAAGTAATCAATTGATCAACGAGGAAACTCTTCCGCCCGTGTGCGGATCCACTCCCGTGCAGCGTCTTCACTCGACAGTAAGCGTCCTTCCCGCAGTCGTACTTCAGTGCGATATTCTTCAATGTGGCAAATCTGCTCAACCAGCCGGACCGCGAACTCGGTTTCGATATCCGCAAATTGTACCCCGACTTCGTGTTTACCGTGTACGTTTCTGCACCACACTACCGTGCCGGTAGCCTTGAAAGCAGGGTGCGAAACGGGAATTTCGATTTCAATGTTCCAACCAGTCTCGATTTTGTCGTTCGCAAAAAAACAAAGCCCCCCCTGGCTGATATCCTTCATGTGATCTTTATGAAAGTCTTCGTTTTCGACTCTTCGGTACAAGAGGGGGATGTGCGATGGATGCCGGATGAATTGTCGCATTGCTTCGCCTCTTACTTGGTAAACCACTGCAGCACCTGGCAGATTCTCCGATCCCACAATCCCCAGTCGTGACCCCCGCTGGATTCTTCATAGGTAAGATTCAAGCCAGTGCTATGAGCATGCTCTCGAAAACGAACATTATCAGAATAAAGAAAATCCTGGGTGCCGCACCATTGATAAAGCCTGGGCTTTGGATGAAGGTCGTTCCGGTGAAGTTCAGCTGCACAGGCCATCAGGTCATCGCCGCTGCCGGTGATATCTGCATGTGGACCGAAAATGTATTCCAGATCGGGGTTGAAACGATTGGGCTGCGTTTTCACCCATCGGGCCAAATCCAAGACTCCCGAAAGACTGGCTGCGGCTGCATAGCGATCGGGAAACCTGAGAGCGAGTTTGAAAGCGCCATACCCGCCCATTGAATTTCCGGCAACAAAGGTTTGCTCTCGGTCTTTGGTAATTGGGAAAAAAGCTTTTACCCGTTTGGGCAGCTCTTCACTGATATAAGTCCAGTAATTCCCCCCGCCGGTCATATTGGCATAGAAGCTCCGGCCACAGGACGGCATGATCACAGCAATTCCGGATTCGGTAGCGTAGCGCTCTACTGATGTGCGACGATGCCAGACGGAATGATCATCGGAGAGCCCGTGTAGGAGGTAGAGGCACGGGGTGTCAGGTACTGGAGATTCGGGGAGGACCACCGTAATCTCGGTCATTAGACCAAGCGTGTCCGAAAGAAAGGTGCATTGCAGAAGAGCCATACCGTAGAGGGCCTTTCGTTGCACGGCTATTCGGTTTCAGGTCATGGAAAATCGGGCACGACCATACCCTGAATCCAATATACAATTCTTCTTCAACAATGCAGCAAACTGTACTCAGTTCACTGAGACTGGACCACGGCACAGTAGACCTGCATTATCGCAAAAAAAAACCGAAAACTGCCGTGTTTGGGCGCGTTTCTTGCGAGTATTTATTTTTTCGGCCATTTCATCTGTACATGGCCGTATATTGTATAGGCGTATTGTGAAAGAGGAGTATATTCTGCAACAGAGTGTTAATAAACGGCGAAGCCTGGTTCATCATTCATATATTGTAACGGTCGATGATCCTGCTGAAAGAGAGCAAAGAAAGCAACTGTTTTCCCTTCTGGTGAGTAAAGCCAAGGAGAAATACGATGAGATCTCTCCTGTTGCCGAGCGAAAATCACTGGAAGAATGCATTACCCGACAGGGAAATCGGGTTTATCTGTGGTTCAATACTTCCGATGGCAGCACGCATATTGTGACCGCCCCGATAGTGTCGGAAAGCTCTTGAGTAGCAGTGGGATTCTTCGTTGGGTTTTCAAGTCGGTGCACAAAAAGCTCACCGGCTTTTTTTTTATATATAGCTGATCGGGAATTGTCTCGGAAACAGAATTGTCCGATGCCTCTGGTGGTGTTGGGCTTGTCTTCTGGTCCTACTTATTTTATACGTGTGATGTATAACGCCTATCTCAGTCCACCAAGAATACCTGTTGAGGTCCCGAAAAACGGGTCTGGAGGGAAGGTGTCTGTTGTCGGCTCCGGATGGATTCGTTCTATCTTTGCGGTGTCGCCTGGTTATAAACGAAGAAAGCATCGGCTTGTTCTTTTGCTTTTTCTTCTTCTGCCGCTGCTCTTATCCGGATGCAGCGTTGGAGACCTGGATGCGGCCAAAGACCTTCTTGAATCAGGAGATTTCCTGGGTGCGCGTGCAATCTATGAATCAATTTATACTTCCCGGCCTCAATCGATGGAAGCACACTATGGAGCGGCAATGAGCTGGTGTGCGGAGGCAATATACCGGGAAGATCTGGGTATGGGAAGTGTCGATTACTGGTTTCCTGCGATTTATCACATGACGATTGCGTACAGTCTTGCCGAAACCAAGGATGATGTTCGTCCACTACTGGCGATTCTTCATTTCAATCTTGGTACCTACTACAGCCGAAATGAAGATAGTTACGCGGCAATTGAGCGTCTGGAACAGGCGGTAGTCTACGACAGTACGCTCTTGAAAGCATTCAACCTTCTGGGTGCACTCTATCAGCAGGAGGGGGATCTGGACAACGCCGAGCGCTGCTATCTTCGTGCATTGGTTATAGAGCCGGAGTATGCCAAAGCGCATTTCAATCTGGGCGCTCTGGCATGGGCCCAAAAGGATTACTCGGCTTCGGCCGAGCACTTCCAGCGGGCGCAGGCTCTTTCTCCGGAAAACGAACACATATCCCAGTGGCTCTTGCGTGCACGAGAAAAAGCCGGGGAGAATTAGATGGCATTCTCACTAAAAGACTACGAGATATTGGATGAAATCGGCCGAGGCAGTTTCGGTTCGGTTCTCCGAGCGCGCCAGAAGTCCCTTGGCCGAACAGTCGCTATCAAGTGCCTCCAGCCTCAAAGAGCTCAGGACCGGCACGACATCATTCGTTTTCGCCGCGAGGCCCAGGCAATGGCGGCTCTTAACCACGACAATATCATCTCGGTGCTCGACTACGCTTTTTTCGGTGGGAATTATTACATCGTAATGGAATACGTGGAGGGGTTCTCGCTTGAGGAAGCCATGGGTCGAAAACTGGGATTGGTCGAGTGCATGGTGGTGCTTCAGAAGGTCAGTGATGCTCTCCGCTGTGCCCATGCACATCAGGTGGTTCACCATGATATCAAACCAGGAAATGTGCTTCTGGGAAAACAGGGACAGGTAAAACTGGCCGACTTTGGACTGGCCTCATTCCAGCAGGAAGTCTCACAGCGTTCATCAATGGTTTCGGCGGTCGGAACGTTGGCCTATATGGCCCCGGAAGCAATGGTGAATCCCCGCGATGCCGATTACAGAGTCGACATCTTTTCCTTTGGAACCGTGCTCTATCAGGTGCTTTCTGGAAACCTGCCGTTTCCCGGCGAATCGATCGGCGAAATCTCATACAAGGTGCTTAACGAGAAGCCCCAGCCTCTGGTGGTATCCCGGGAGTGGCAGGAAATCGCTGATCTTGCAATGGAGTGCATCAGCAAAGAACGCGAAAGCCGCCCTTCTGCTGAAATGGTTCATTCGGTCATCGCTAAGGGTCTGGGTTCGCGAGCCCATGATGCTCAGAACCACCTTGTAGCGTTTGTCTCCGGTGAACCGCAGAAAAAAACTTCACCTGCCCAGCCTCCGCCAAAGCCTTTGATCCATGGCAAAAAGAGCTCGGGCAGACTGATATCAGCGGGAGTGGTTGGTGCGGTCTGTCTCTTGGGAATCGGAGTGTTCAGCGTTGTTACGCGGGAAAGCCGGAATCGAAAACCCTCACTGCCGCGACTGGTCTCACCCGATGGAACGGATCTTCTTTCTGAAACCTCCATGACCAGAGACCCGTTGGAGGGACAGGCTGCAAAAAAAGACATCGAGATGAAGATCGGAGCGGTCCTGATTCAGGGACTCCGGCCACTGGATACCCTCTTCATTAACGGAAAACGGGTCCCGGTACCCGAGCGGAGAGGTGCAATTGCCTTCCCGTTGCCGCCTGGAGAGAGTCGTCTGGAAGTACGCTCGGAAAATCGACGAATCAAAAAAGACACTACCATAGCTCCTTTGCAGCTAATCACCTGGGATGTCGGACAGCAGCGGAGGGCACATGGCAGAGAATAAAATTGCAACCGGGGCGAGTGATGCCTTAACGGCCGCTCTTCGCCTGACAGCTTCGATGGCCAGCGAAGAGAATGTACTGATGCTTCTTGGTCGCGGGCTTTCGCTTGCAGTAAACGTATTGGATTGTGAACGCGGCCTCTTGATAACCCAGGACACCGCGGGCGAGAATGAGATTATTCGTTCCGAAGGGCACGAGGCCGAGGTCGCTCCGTTCAGCACCACAGCACTGCGCCTGGTTCAGGAAAAAAACGAACCGCTTCTAATATCCGATACTGCCGAAGATTCCATGCTGAGCGTGCAGCAGTCGATAAGCACGCATGATATCCGCTCGGTCCTGTGTGCAAGGCTGGATGCGATCCACGAGATCTTTGCCGACAAACGAGTCTATCTATACCTTGACAGCAGAGCTGATCGCCGCCCATTCACCAATGATGATCTGGAGAAATTCCGGTTATTATCGCTGCTGATGGCCAACCTGCTGTCGAAATCGGATCTTATGGCGCGTCAGGAAGCCACCATTGAAGAGTTGCGCAACAGAGTGGAAGAGCGGGAGCTGGAAGACCTGGTTTTTTCAAGTGAAAACTTCAAGAGTTGTATAACGCTGGTCAAACAGGCTGCGCCCGCCGATGTTCCGGTGTTACTGATGGGGGAGACGGGTACGGGTAAGGAAGTGCTCGCGAGGCTGGTGCATTCGTTCAGCGCACGTTCTGGTCAGCCGTTTCTTGCCGTTAATTGCGGTGCCATTCCTGAAAACCTCATGGAAAGCCAGCTCTTCGGTCACGAAAAAGGAGCATTTACCGGTGCGGTGTCGGCACGAAAAGGTTTTTTTGAAGAGGCCTCTGGTGGGACACTTTTTCTGGATGAAGTCGGGGAGTTGCCGCTGCAGGTGCAGTCACAATTCTTGCGGGTGCTTCAGCAGGGTGAAATCGTGCGAGTCGGAGCTACGAAACCGATACCGGTAGATGTGCGTATCGTCTCAGCGACAAACGTCGATTTGGAAAAGGGGGTTGAGCACGGACGATTCCGCAAAGATCTGTTGTTTCGGCTCAATGTTATTCCGGTAACCGTACCACCGATTCGGGAGCGTGGCGAAGATGCGCTCTTGCTGGCCCGTTTTTTTCTCAAGAGATATGCCGAAAAGTTCGGTATGCCGGTGCCACTCCTTTCGCGTGAAGCGGAAAAAGCGATTCTGGTCTACGACTGGCCCGGCAACGTAAGGGAAATCCAAAATCGTATGCAACGGGCAGTTATTACTTCCGCAGGATTGACAATCAGCAGAGATGGTCTGGGACTGGAGTCTTCACAGGGGTCTCGCTACGCTGATCTTCGTGAGGCGCGCGAAGCCGTCGATCGGGAGATGATCGATTATGCCATGCAGCGTGCACCCGGAAATCTTACCAATGCCGCCAAGATTCTTGGAATCGACCGAAAAAGCCTTCGCATTCTTCTGGACAAGTACGAAATCTCCTACTGATCGGCGCGGGCACAACCAAAGCACTTCTGGATTGCCCTGCGGGGGTAATCCAGAAGCCCCCCTGTCCATGTGCCATCCGGGAAGAACTTCCCGATTCTTTTATTCTTGCGTAACTCATTGAATTAATTAGAATTAACAAACCATGCCTCCCCTGGCTCACGGCGCGCCGGGTGTATCCTCCCGATTCATCCCTGCTTTTTTTGGGGAGAGATGTTCGTAAGGTGTTGAAAAATAAGGTCTTATGTGGTTGGCACGCGGCTTGGTATGTAGGAAGGCAGCCGGCTGTTCAAAGTCGAAAAAGTTCACCTTAGGAAGGGAGGCTAGGTATGAGAGCGGCACTGTTTCTGGTGGCAATTGGTCTCATGGCTCCATTTGCGGCGCAAGCCGATTCGTTTTCGTTCAAGATCTCTATTGGTAGTGGGCATGGGCCATGCGGCAGTCATTACTGCAGTCATGAGGAACCGTTCGAGGTACGGCGTGAGCATCGTTGGCACCGCTTACCCTGTGGACGGCGGGTCAAACAGGTTCGAGCAGTCTACTACGATTGTCATCACAGCGATTGGATTCACGGGCCGTGGGAAATCAAATTCAAAGGGCACTGGTGTAATCGCTGCGAAATCAAATTTGGATGTCATTCGGGATGTCACCACAATCACTGCTACCGTCATGGAAAACGGGTTTTCGTGAAAAAATCGTGGAATCCTCATCGGTCCCGGCATCATTATGAGCGTCGTCATGAAAGCCGCGGTGCACCAAGCTGCGAGGTCCGTCGTTCTTCTGCTCCGGTGATCGAAAAGCGTATCGTGAAGACTGTGGTAAAGACGCCGCATCTCTCTAAAAGGCGGCATGAGAGCCGTAAAAGCCGCGGCACTCACGAGAGAAAATATAAGAGCAAAAAAAGAAGCAAACGGCACTGGAAGCAAGAGCACAGCGACCGACACGAAAATCGCGAGATTCGTCGTGGACGCGGACGTCGTTCAGTAGATCTTGCAGAAATGGGTACTCCCGCTCGCTCATCCGGCTATGGCCGGAAAGTCGTGAAACGGTAGTGCGTCGGGTGTGCGCTTGAAGGGGGTGCACACCCTTTGTTCCCGCCTTAAAGAGTTGATTTGTGTGGGGCGTCAGAGTATCTTTAGAGTAGAGGTTCAACCGAAGCAGGACAACGATATGAAAAGGTTCACAGGAACAATAGCACGATATCTCACTTTCGTTTCTTTCGTTACGCTCATGGCTGGAAGTGTGGCCGGAGAAATCCAAGCACGGGAGAAAGGTCTTGGGGCGGTACTCAAAGAATCTCTTTCAAAGATCAAAAGCGACTCAATCAATCCTGCTCCTCTGGTCGACGATAGCCCCATAGATCCCCGTGGCAAAAAAGAAGATCGTAAGAAGCAAAAGGAGTCTTCTGAGGAAGACTCCAAACAGAGGCCCACGAAAAAGAACTTATCCCGCTAGTCGCCCCGGTACGATCACATCCTGTCAGACTACTGCGATTCGAGTCTCCCCTTTCATTCAGCGTTTCTTCGCCAGTTTTTATATCTCTCCGGTATCTTTTGCCAGTTGACGCGCACGAGTGCAGAGGCAAACCTGAGAAAACCCTCGTTGCTGACCCGCTTTGTAACCGTTTGGATAGTATGATCAAGACCAACCTGCTGAGCACCTTTGAGTGCTTTCTTGTCCAAGTATGGCATCAGCTCATCCCACGCGGTCTGGGCTTCACGACAGAAAATGTCGACCCCGGTACTATCGATTCCTTTGATTTTTTTCAGTAGCATCTTTTCTTCTTCAGGATCATGAGCTGCTTCTTTGCGAAGATTGCGGAGATCGCCCTTATATTTACTAAGGAGCGTGAAGGCGACATCGCCCAGCTGTGAACCTGTTTG
>JBEPYC010000017.1:0-23553 GCA_041641555.1 Chitinivibrionales bacterium
TAAAGATGAATGTCGACGAGAATCCCGGGACTTCTTCGGCGTACAACATACGTGGGATTCCTACCGTATTGCTTTTCAAGGGCGGCAAGGTAGTCAAAGAGTTTGTCGGAGTTCGCCCGGCAGCAGTGTATCTCAACGCTCTTGAACAGGCGCGCGAAACCGTCTCCCACTATTAATGTTACTGAAAGGGAGGGGATCATGGTAAAAAACATGGGAATTATCGACCGAGCCGTCCGGATTTCACTGGCGCTTATCGGTATTGCTCTCATTGTTGCGCAGGTAATTACGGGGGTATGGGCAGTAGTGGTAGCGATTGCGGCGGCAATTTTTCTGGGTACCAGCACGGTAAGCTTCTGTCCATTGTACAAGATCTTTGGTATTTCGACGCAACACAAAGAGGATCGGAAACAAAATGCGTGAAAAAGGAACATTCATGAGTCTCAAGAAGGTTATTGGTATTGCAGTAGGTGCGGGAATCGGTTTTCTGGTGGGCTACTTAGGCAAATGCGCATCGCCCGGAGGAATCGGTTGAGCTATGACCTCTAATCCCTGGTCAGGGATGATATACGGAGCAATCCTGGGTTTTCTGCTGACCCCTTGAAAACCGGGAATGTACATGTATGGAAACGGAACCGTGATTGATCATTGCGGTTCCATTTTTTTGAAAAAAGGAACTGCCATTGCCGGAAACAGCCTTTCCTATTGACTTCTTTGGGTAATTCAATCAATCTTGTAAGAAGGAGGTGTGCCCGAGAGGGCAAGGTACCGCTTGTGGTCTACTCGATCACGGGTGTAACTGTTCTTACAAGGAGGAGGTCTTATGCAGCGGTTCTTCCTGGTGTTTTTGCTGGTTGTTTGTTCTGTGATTGTGAGTGCGATGGCTGCGGAGAAGGTGGAGGCGAAGTCCGAGGGGGAACCGGTTAAGAAAGAAACGGCCGGGAAAGAAACGGCTCAGCCTGCGAAAACTGCAAAGGCTGAAAAGGTCTTGAAAAAAGCGGTCGCAAAGCAAAATGCGACTCCTGCCACAGCGAAAAAGCCTCAGAAGCCGGGGGATGGTGCGGTAGAAGACGCCCGGAAACCCGTGGCAGGAAAAACAAAAGCCGCCCAGCAAAAGCAGATGGCAGAGAAAACGGAACCTGCCGTGAATGCCTCGGCATCCGAGAATCCCGCTGCTTCTCAAAAAATGGAAGAAAAGCAAACGGCTGCAAAGAAGCAAGCTCCAGTCAGTCAAGCCAACATGAATCAGGCTGCTACCAAAGCAGTGCCGGCAGCTGAAAAGCAGAAGAAACCGGCCGAAGATCAGAAAACTGCCGAAACTCAGCAGCTGCAGGAGAGTCCTATGTCGGTTACACGGGCTGCCATATGCACCAGCGTAGAAAATCGCGAACCTCAGGGCGAAGCAGCATCGTTTCCGTCGGCAACTTCAAAGCTTTATTGTTTTTCTCACGTGCGTGGTGCACAGGGCGAGTCTGAAATACGGCACACCTGGTATCATAACGAAGACGCTCTGGGAAGCGTGTCTCTGGATGTACGCTCTTCGAGCTGGCGAACATACAGCTCCAAAACCATCCCTCAGGGGTACTCGGGTGACTGGAAAGTTGAAATTGCCGACGCTGCGAGCGGGAAGGTTCTGAAAACGCTCTCGTTTGTTGTCGAATAGAATTCCACCGGCAAAAGATGTTTTGGCAAACAGGGGTTGCTCTCGTGGAGCATCCCTTTTTTAATTGGTACACCCGAGAGAAATACGGGCGCTCAGCTGGCAAAAAACGCGTTCATGATTGCAGCCGACAGGGCGTTGGCTCTTGAGTAATGTGCCCGGGTCAGGTCACGCATGCGTTCGGGCTTTTGAATGAACTTCCCCTCGGTGATTTCACCGGCGCAGTTGACGATGAGGTTTTCCACGCTTGTGGGGGTGGATTCAAGATGGTATTGAAGGGCAAGGGTCGTGGAATCGATCGAAAAGGCCTGGTTGACGCAGGCATCGCTCGATGCCTGCAGCGTGGCTCCCGCGGGAATATCAAACGTTTCACCGTGCCAGTGAAATGCTGGATAGGTAGTGGGGAGCTGATGGAAAACCGGATCCAGGCTGGCCGCTTCGCTGAGCGTTACGGGAAACCACCCTATCTCCTTTTCTCTGTTTTTTCGGACCGGCGCACCACAGATTGTGGCGATGAGTTGAGCCCCAAGACAGATGCCAAGCACCGGTATTTCTGCCTTCATCGCTTCTTCAATAAACCGCATTTCTTTGTTAAGCCACCCGTACTGCTCTCTATCGTGAACGCTCATCGGACCTCCCATTACCAGGAGTGCATCGATGCTTTCCTGAGCCGGCAGCTCGTGCTCATCGTACAGCGCGGTTTTGGACAGCGTGATGTTCTCCTGGCGTGCTGCCCATTCCAGCACATAAGCTGGGTCTTCGAAAGGCACGTGCTGAAAATAGTGCAGGTTCATAAAAGCGTCCTCTGCTCGGGTAGTGATACTGAAAAATAGAAAACGAAGCAGGCGATCGAAAGCGGACACATAAAAAAACGCCCTCTTTCGGGGGCGCTTATGGGTTATGGTGTGAATTGTAATTATTCTTCTCTATAAATGCTGGGATCCTCTTGAACTTCGTCCCTCGGCACAAAATTCAGAGAGGCGGAGTTTATGCAGTACCGAAGCCCTGTGGGTTCCGGCCCGTCTTCGAATACGTGGCCCAGATGTGAGCCGCACCGGCTGCAATGCACTTCGGTACGCACCATGCCCAGCCTGTCATCCAGATCCTTGCCGATTCTGGATTCTGACAGTGGAGCCCAGAAACTTGGCCAGCCCGACCCGGAATCGTACTTGGTATCCGAGTCGAACAGGTCATTACCGCAGGCCACGCACTCATAGATCCCATCGCCTTTGAAATGGTAGTATTCACCGCTGAAGGCAGGTTCGGTCGCTCGTTGCCGGGTAACTTCATACTGCTCTTCTGTCAGCACATGTCTCCATTCCTGGTTACTTAAAGCAAGATGAGGAGGCATACGTCCCTCCTTTCTTTCGTCCGCGCAATCCGTAGCACGGACCATAACAGAGTACTATAAAGTATACGGAGCCTTCTCTTTTGTTATTGTTTTCACCACGAATAGAAGTGTTTTTGTTTTCAGAATCCTACTTCTGTTCTTATCGCATATTCCAGGTTATGTACTTCGCCAAACTGGTTCAGGTTCCGATAGCTTCGCACATATGCGCTCATATCGACGTTCTGAAGGATGTTGTACGTATAGAGGGCCGTAGCGATCGTCCGGTCGTCATCGAACGCGTGAATGACATTGCCTCCGAGAGTCATCAGGTCATTGATCACATACTGCCCCTGAAAGAAAACGTTGTGGTGAGACCAGATTGAAAACGGGGAGGGTTTCTCGTACCAGGCGTACTCCACCGTGAAAATCCATCGGTTGTCGATCGAATAATCCGTCCCCAGCATGGTTTCGAAATATCGCGAATCAATCGACTTCTGGAAATGCCCGACCATTTCTCCGTAGAGGCCGACCACCAGATCGCCTTTGAATCCAAACCCAAGCAACGCCTCTTCACCGCGGTGCTTGTACATGGCTACACCACTGAGATCCCAATCCCTGAGTGTCCCGAACACCTTGATTGCCGATGTGTGCTCCCGCGCAGGGAAGGGGGCTTCGGCGATGATATCGATGCCCGATACCATGCCCAGCGGTATGCGGATATTCAGTACATCGCTTCCCTGCCGACGGAATGCGATGTCGGTGATCTCCACCCGCGAGAAAGCATCCAGGGGCGAGAAAAGAAATCCCTTGCCGAAATTTATGATCTGCCTCCCCATGGCGACATCGGCCCACGGAAGATATGCGGCAAGATAGAGTTCCCGCATATCAAAAAGCATTGGAGCCTTGCCCATGGTAACCAGGTTTAAAACTCGCGCACCGGCTTTGGACAGCTCCCTGCGTACCAGTGTCGAGAGAGAATCGGTCTGGGGCTCCTCCGGACCACTGCCCGGGGGAGTGAGGGAACCAAAAAGACGATCGGCGGTGAGACCCCATGGAAGGATTACATCGAAACTCCCTTCCACCTTGGCATGGTGCTGGTTACTGTTTTCAAAATCGACGGTCAGGAGACCCACGCCTCCCAGAGAGACGGAGTCACTGGCGGATGGCTGGCGGTAGTGGAAGAGACCGATATCCCCGTACATCGAACCATTGACTTCCAGCCCCGCTTGAGCTGTGGCTGCGGTCGCAAGACCGGTACAGAACGAAAAAAGTAAGATCTGGCAAATTTGTCTGTGAAATTTCACCTTCAAAGCTCCTATCTCCGAAGTGTTCGCATGGTGAAAAGGGATTCGTTCAGTTTGACATCGAACGCCACATCGGAAAGCTCGAATACTGTTTTGCTGTTCCGGCGAAGTTGGTTGACCGTTTCGGTTTTAACCGGAATGGTGCGGCCATCGATAGTTTTAACTTCGAGAACGCGGGACACCTTGAGAAGCCGGCCGCTTTTGGCAAACATCTCTTCCTTCCATGCGACGTAGTTTTCGGTATCTACCCACATCTTTCGCCGGGAGTAGGGAGCATCCTTACTCGTGGCTTTGAGCTCGACAACCTGAGTACTGCGTCCCTGTATGCTATCGGCCCCTGTCACCTCAACCGAATATTTTTCCGAGAGTTTGTCCGCTTCGAGTGCATCCTCGTAGCTGACATCACTACCCATCATGCCTTCCTTGAGCATATGTCCCGATATTTTCACCACGTCGTTTTCATCGGGGAAATAGATCCAGAGATTATCGTCGATCATCAGGTATTTGGTTCCCTTATCTGCCGGGTTGGTGAACTCGACCAGTGACCGGTTCCCTTCGGTTATGCTCTTGATGGACATCTTCTTTTTCCGGACATCATCCCCCACATGAATCGTCATGCTCGCATTTGCGGTCATGGTAGCGTGGTCCCGATTGTCGTCCATTTTGTCCAGGATTTCTTCGCCGGTAAGGGCAAAGGAGCCGGTGACGGCTGCCAGAAGGATCAGGGGGGTGAGTTGAAGAAGCGTTTTCATGGTTCGGTTTCCTTTCGCAGGTTTTCTTTTCGTACCGTTTGTTTGGGGGTTGGGGCATCCCGTGCTCTGTTTTTTCAGATTCGAAGGCCAGGCCCTGGGATGCTTTTCATGCATGGGTGAAGGAATGAATGCACCTTGCCCGTACATTTTTCTACACGCTCTTTATTGATTCGACCGCATTCATGCGGGCCCCTTTCCAGGAGGGGCCGAACGAGACAAGGGCCGATACGACCGTTCCAATGATCATCACCTGCACGATACCGGCGAAACTGATGGTAAAGTGTATGACATTATCCATCGGGAAATTCAATGATCCCATGCTGCTGCTGAAGTCAATTCCGACAATATGGAAGTAGATGCTGATCGCAAGCCCCATCGCTGCCCCGCCGATGCTTCCGACAAGCCCCAGAAGGGATCCCTCGCCAATAAAAAGCGTGAGCAGTTCCTTGCGTGATACTCCCATCGATTTGAGTATTCCAATCTCCTTGCGGCGCTCCAGGATGACCATCATCATGATATTGCCGATAATGAACGCGCCCAGAAGCGCAATGACCCAATAAATCAACTGATACACTGCGCTCATCATCTTGACCATTCTCCCATAATCACCGATTTCGGTCCAGGCGGTGACCGCCAGGTTCTCAGATCCAACGATTGTTTCGATTCTCCGCGCTACGTCTTCGGCGTCACGCCAGTCGTCAAGCATCAGAATGATTTGCTGGGTGCCGTCGCCCATCCGAAGAAGTTCCCGGGCATCCTGGAGCGGGATCTGAAGTATCGAGTTGTCGAGTGCATTCAGGCCGGTTTGGAAAATGCCGACTATCGCGAATTTACGCATATGAAGTGCATAGTCGCTTCCCTGGGTTACGACCTTCACTGTATCTCCAAGCTCGTAATCGAGGGCATCGGCGATCTTCGCTCCCATAATCATTTCCCGTGATCCCTGGATATATCTCCCCCCGGGTCGAATAGATTGCTGCAGCATGAGGAGATCCTTTTCTTTTTGAGCATCTCCCGCGAGCGCAACCGCCGATTTGGAGGCCCCTTCATGAGACAGTAGTACTCCGAAATTGATTCGCTCGGTCACCAGATCGAGCTTCGAGCGTATTTCCTGATCCGACCGAATCGATTCGATAATGCCTGATGGGTTCTCGATGGGATCAGTGACCGGATAGAACCGATACTTTTCTTCGAACGACTGCGAAGCGATTCGCACGTGACCCGTTTCGTTTTTGGTGTAGTTCTTGACGATCGACCCCAGTATTCCTCCGACAAATCCCTGGGCAAGAACCACAAGCATTATTGCCAGTCCAACCGACAGGGCCGCCAGTATCGATCGCCGCCTGTTCCGTCGTACGTTCCGGAATGCCATTGCAATCAGGTATTTCATCGTGCATGCTCCTTTATTTTATACAAACCGGAGAGCCCGGGTTATCTCGAGTTTGCCGGCCTTACGTGAAGGAATCAGTCCGGCGAGGATCGCCACGGCGATTCCGAACACAAATGCAAATATCATCGCCACGATATTCCATTCCCCGTAAAGGGTGCCCCAGACAGCCATCCCGGTCGTATCGATATCCCCAAAGTAATCCAGAGGGTATCCCACATTGACCAGAAGCCATATGGTCGGGAGGGCCAGGCTGATACCGAGAACACTACCTGCCAGCCCCGTGAAAAGCCCTTCCATCAGAAACATCCAGCTGATCTCGCCTGGTCGGAACCCGTGGGCTCGAAGCACACCGACTTCACGGACACGCTCGTAAACACTCATGAGAACCGTGTTGAAAATTCCCAGTGCGGCTATGAGCAGGATTGCGACCAGAAACAACAGGCCGAAGGAGCGTTTTTGCTTGGATATCTCCAGGAAATCGGCCCCGATTTCCATAAAGGTCTGTGCCTTGAGTTTGGGGTACCCCTCCTCTATCTGTGCGGCGATTCCTTCGACCTGGTCAATCATCGAAGACACGTTCACTTTCCGATCCACCGCGACATCGAGTTCGGTCCTGAGCCCCTCGAGATCGAGCAGTTCAGTAGCCGCCTGGTAGGTTATCAATGCACTGTTTTTGTTTATCGATGGATCGGTGGTTTCCAAAAGACCCACCACCACGAATTCATCGGCATTGCGGCTCTCATAGCGGGTGAGTGCATACAGAGTCACATAGTCTCCTACCTCGAGCCCGAATTCCTCGGCAAGCTTGTACCCGAGGATGATCTCGCCGGTGCTCTCGGAAGAAAACCAGTCGCCGGACAAGTGCCTTGTGAGCGTAAAGACCGCAGTGTCGGTGGCGGCCTCGACAACGGTCCCGGCAACCGGCAGCATCTGTTCATAATTGGAGAGCTGGCCCATAAACGGTGTTCTGGTGGTGGTTGCACGTACTCCCGGAAGTTCCCGTACAAAACGTGCAAGGCTGCCGGGCTTTTCTATGCCGTGTTTCAGCGGAAACGAGCCGTTTTCTTGGGCGTATTCCTGTGTCTGGATACGTATAGCCGAAGAACTCAGGTTGATAAGGTTATCGATTGCCGATCGATCCATTCCCGCCATCAGAGAGTCCATGGCAAGAAAAAACAGCAGCCCCACTCCTATGGTGATCGCCGAGCGAATGGTTCGCCCTTTGTGGCGGAAAATGTTGCGCCAGGCTATGGTAAAAATCGTTCCCATGGTTATTTCCTTTCGTCGGAATCGATCTGTCCGTCTTTGAGCACGATGACACGCCGGGCGTGTTTGCGAACAAGAGCATCGTGGGTAGAGAAGACAAATGTGGTCTGGCGTTCTGCATTCATTTTCTGCATCAGTGAGACGATATCTTCGGCGGTGTGAGAATCGAGGTTGGCGGTCGGTTCATCAGCAAGCACTACTAATGGGTTTTTCACCAGCGCTCGTGCGATCGCGACCCGCTGCTCCTGTCCGCCCGAAAGCTCCCGCGGGTATCGTCCACCCATGCCTTCGAGACCAACCATGGCGATCATCTCCTCTGCCCGGTGGGCCATCTGCTGTTTGGTGTACTTTCGCTCGATCACCATGGGCAGTTCGATATTCTCCTGAACAGTCAAAACCGGAATGAGGTTGTAGGACTGGAATATGAACGCGATCTTTTCCTTGCGATAGTCCGAAAGGCCGCGCTCGTGCATCCCTTGGAGTTCACGTCCGTCGTAGAGCACGCTCCCCTCTGACGGCGTATCGAGGCATCCGACAATATTCAAAAGGGTCGTTTTGCCACTGCCGGAGGGTCCCACCACGGAGAGGAATTCTCCCCTGGCAATGCCCAGATCCACTCCCGCCAGCGCGTGGACTTCCTTTTCGCCCTTGCGATAGGTTTTCGTGATTTGCTTGAGATCTAAAATGTTCATACGATCACTCCTTTGGATCGATCATCTGAATGAGTTTTTGCATGTCTTCCAGATACTTCGATAAAGCCTTTCTTCCTGGAGGTGTTATCGATGCTGTGGTGAGGGGCTTGTTGTCCTTGAATTGCTTATCTACAGTAACGTATTCGGCTTTCTTGAGTGTTTTTAGTTGCACCGACAGGTTCCCCGAGGTGAAACCGAGTTTTTCCTGAAGTTCGGAGAAACTCACGGCCTTTTTTTCCGATGAAGCCAGGTAGGTCAGGATCAGAAGGCGGCCGCGCTCGTGAATAACCTTGTCGGTAGCGATAGGTTCAAAGTCATTTCGTGCCACGGGACTACTCCGGCTTGGAAAATGATGTTCGGAAATATGCGACTACGCCAAACAGAAACGTTCCCAGTCCTACCGTTCCGGCAAACCCCAGCAGCGGCGGGATGCTGTCGCGGAAGACCAGTACGATGCACCCGCCGGTCATGAACACGAGACCGCCGACCAGAAACTCGCCTGTTCGGAACATTGCACTGTAGGCATTCCAGAGAATGCCCGTTCCGACAGCTAGTATCGGAACGACCAGAGAACCATGTCCGTTGAGTATGCTGTAAACCACCAGAAAGAGAATGGTCAGCCCGACAGGTACGTGCAGATGGAGAATGTACCGCGACGAATGAAACTCCTGCAGGAGCCGGTTGCCGGTTGCCTCTGGGTCGACTTCATGGGCCGATTTTACCATCACCAGCCATTTGAGTGTCCCGGCAGCGAGCAGACCTGCTGCGGCAAGACTGATCATAATGAGTTTCACCATCACGGGAAGCTGGCCGTAACTTCCCGAGTTCGAGATGAAATACTGCATAACCGAGCACCATACAATCATGCCAAGTCCCCCGAACAGGGCAACTGATCGCAGTGAACGTGTAGCGACCTGCGAAATCAGGGGAGTATTCTGATCGATCACCGTCCGAACACTCCTGATATCCTCAACCAGGGATTTCAGCTGAGTGGGATCAATCTGTTGCATTCTGGTCTCCTTCCTCAAACGGATAGCTCATAAAGTGGTTTATTTCATAAAGTGCTTTATCAAGTATACGCTCGGACGAGGGGAAAAGTCAACACTTTTTCAAAGCATTTTTCGAAAATCCGAGAAAGGGGCACTTCGAGCTTCTGCTTCCTGCGATGCTGAGCATGGTGGCATGCTCTTCACCCACCAGGCGAAAACGAGTCCGGCTGCAACAACAAGCCACTCCGCTTGTTCTACCGCATAAAGCGGTGAAGAACCAATAGATACGAAAAGAGTGCCACAGGTGAGGTGAATCTCCGGGAAGGTATCCGGTTAGTGTTTGGCATGCCGGACCCAATATCCGGCATCCAGGCCGAATCATTCTATGGCAGCAGACACGCAGCACGTGTGCTGCGGCCCTTCGATCCAGAGAGGATGCGGAGTATCCTTACCCGGCCGGGTGACGGACATAGTGAAGATGTTATCAAGCAGGTGATTTAAGGCGCCAGGAGACCCCTGGTATGAACGGCCGGTACTGCATGTCAGTCTCGGAGAGCTGCCCCGTTGGCACTGATCGTCATCCAACGTGCAACGGGCTCATTGGACTTCCTGTGCTTTTGGGTTGTACGGCCAAACAGAACAGGGGAACCCCTGAAGAATCCTACCTGTTCTGGCATGCACAGTGAAACTCGATTGATTTCATAGAGACTTCTCCATCCGCCTCGAGGACTTCGAACAGAAATGACTTGGCGGCAATGGGAGGGAACTGACAGATCGCCTTATGGCCAACATTGCGACCTTCGTAGATGGTAACGGGATTTGGGTTGTCGCCGGTTTGGATCTTGATCGCAAAGCGCCTGATATGCTCACCTTTAGTGATGTCTTCCTGAGCGATAACGTGATCGACCAGTACCCGCGTTTTCGGTTCGAAAATCCAGCGGTTGTTTTCCTGGTGAAGATGTTTCATGGTGGTGAGCGGGTTTTTGAAGCGCCTCTTGATTTCGCCGCCGAACTCAACCAATCGTGCGGCGTCTTTTTCAGGAAGAAGCCCCTGGGGGTTGGGGCCGATATTCAGCAGCAGGTTGCAGCTTCGGCCAACCGAATAGTAGTACAACCCCATCAGTTCATCGACACTCTTGATGGTATGTTCATCGTCGGGCCGCCATCCCCACGAATGGAGCCGCATCCGGCAATCGCACTCGGCGGGAAGCCATCGTTTTTCCCCGGCAAGCGTCTCGGTGTCGGAATCTTTGCGGATCGAGTAGCTGAGTGAATCGACCACATTCCAGTTGGGGAGATCGCCTACCCCGTATTCATTTCCGACCCACCTGAAATCCGGCTTACCCATGTTAAACAGGAGGACTTCGGGTTGTGTTTCCTTGATTGCCCCCACAATGCGATCCCAGTCGAACGGATGTCCCTCCGAATAGCAGCCATCGAACCATAGCAGATCCACGGTACCGTAGTTGGTCAGAAGCTCCTTCATGTGCCCGATAAAGTATTCATCGTAAGCCTTGGGGTCTTCTTCATACAATGGAGTCGCTTTATCGAAGGGGGAGTAGTAGAGGCCGACCTTGACTCCATATTTGTGACAGGCATCAGTGAATTCCCTGACCACATCGCCGTTCCCGTCACGCCACGAGCTGTATTTGACCGAGTGAGTTCCATACGACGACGGCCAGAGACAGAAACCTTCGTGGTGTTTGGTGGTAAGTACCGCGTATCTCATACCGGCTTCTTTTGCCGTACGTATCCACTGATCACAGTCAAGTTTGTCGGGGTGAAAACTGTCGGGATTGTGCTTGTCGAATCCCTCCTGCCTCCAGAAGGTATACATGCCGAGATGGAGAAAAAGACCGAATTCCCACTCCTGAAACTGAACCTGGCGGGCACTGGGAATAATACTGCTCACGAGAACGCTCCTGTTATTGAATGTTCGGGGGGGCCCAAAAATACATAAGATATGAGAGAGATTCGAGATTTCGGCCGATGCAGCGGCAGGGTTAGCGACGGCCGGTAGTGCGGCGACGGCCCCTGGATTTGGATTGTTGCTGCTCCGAAGGGATCTCGCCATGCCACACCGGGTCTATCCGGTTTTTCTCTATGATACGAAAACAGGCACGAATATCGTGATCGGTCACAAAGGACAGAGCCGTGCCTTTCTTGCCCATGCGGCCTGCTCGACCGGTTCGGTGAGTATAGGCGACGGGATCCTGGGGCAGATCGTAATTGATCACGTGGGATACATTGCTAAAATCCAGACCTCTCCCGGCAACATCGGTGGCAATGAGAATTGGAAGGTCGCCGCTTTTGAACTTCCCGAAAATCCGGGAGCGCACTTCCTGGCTCAGGCCTCCATGAAGATAATCGCTTTTGGGCACGGCTTTCCGGATTTCCCGGTACAGCCGATCTCCTTTGAAACGACTATTACAGAAAATGAGAACCTGTCGATATCTGCTGGGGTCTTGAAGAAACTCCTGGAGGATCTCGACCCGGTCGCTTCCTCTGCCGACATGCTGGAACTGGTGTGAAAGCGATTCGGGGGAAACCTCGCTCAGATTGAGCTCGATCCGGACAGGGTCGTGTAGATGGCGCTGGATGAGCTTGTCGAGAACTCGCGGCATTGTCGCCGAAAACAGCAGTGTCTGGTGTTCGACGACTATGCACGACATTATGAATTCGACATCCTCCAGAAACCCCATATCGAGCATCGCATCGGCTTCATCGAGCACCAGAGTCTGAAGATGCTTGAAGTCGACTTTGCCGGTATGCAGCAGGTCGATGAGCCGCCCGGGAGTGGCTACGAGCACCTGCACACCATGTTTGAGCTGTTTTTGCTGTATATTTATTGGAACGCCGCCGAACACCGCCGCAGGAACGATTTTTGTGTACTTGGTGATCTCGGCGATCTCATCGACATACTGGAATGCGAGCTCGCGGGTCGGAACCAGAACGAGCACCTGCACCTCCATCAGGTCTTCATCGACAAAATGAGACAGGGGTATACCGCAGGCGCTTGTTTTTCCCGATCCAGTTTCGGCAATACCGACAATGTCGCGGCGATCGATGATGGGAAGAAGCGTTTTTTCCTGTATAGGCGACAGGTCTTCGAAACCCATGTCTTCGAGGGCTTGAAGAATCTCCGGACGGAACTCAATATCTCTGAATTTCATAAATTGTGGAATGACTCCCTGTTCTGGAATGAACGTGTGGGTTGAAGAAATGATGAGACCGAGTCGGATCAGGCTCGAAAGCGACGGTGGCGCATCGGAGGACTCCATAAAATAGTCTATCAGAGATGTTCAGCCAAACTTTCCCGTATGCAGCGAAGGTATTCGGTTCAACCCGCGGGGAATTGATGATGAAAAATATGGATAGCGAAACGTTTTGTATCTTGTAGTACACTGACCTCACGACAATTTTCGATTACGCGCACACATATAATAGCTTACGTAATCGCTTCAAGAATAAATCTTTAGTGAGACTGCTTCCGAAAACACCTTCATTATCGCAATGGCCCGGAGTCACCAGCCCTTCAGCGGATTTTGAACAGCACGAATTTTGTGCAGCGAAGTAGCGAATTATCCATTCCGGCATTGCCGGTACAGCAGAAAGTAGTTACGTGAAACAGAAAATGACATTCGATGATCTGGGGCTCTCAGCAACGACTCTTCAGTCCGTGAATCAGAAGGGGTTCGAAGAGCCGACGGCGATTCAGGCACTGACCATTCCCGTGATGATCAAAAACGAAACGGACGTGATTGCCCAGGCTCAGACCGGCACCGGAAAAACCGCTGCATTCGCTCTTCCGCTTCTGGAGATGATTCAACCGGACACCCGGGCAGTTCAGGCAATGATACTGGTGCCGACCCGGGAGCTTGCAATACAGGTTTCTGAAGAAATCAATTCGCTCAGGGGAAAACGGGCAGTTACCACTGTCCCGATATACGGTGGGCAGTCAATCGACCAGCAACTTCGCCGGCTCAGGCGGGGGGCGCATATCGTTGTGGGTACACCCGGACGGGTCATCGATCATCTCAACCGAAAAACCCTCAAACTCGATCGTATCGAACATCTGGTGATAGATGAAGCCGATGAGCTGTTGAACATGGGTTTTATCGAAGACGTCGAAGAGATTATGGCGCACACGAACCCGGATAAACGCGTCTTGCTCTTTTCTGCAACCATGCCCGCGAAAATCAAGGAGCTTGCCCGAAAATACATGGGCAGTTACGAATTACTTCGGGCAGAAAAAGAGCCGCTGGTCACGAACCTGACCGAACAGATATATTTCGAAGTAAAAGTTTCGGATAAATTCGAAGCCCTCTGCAGGATTGTGGATATCGAAGACGAGTTCTACGGGATCGTTTTCTGCCGGACCAAGAGTGATGTCGATTCGGTGGCAAGTCATCTTCTTGACCGCGGGTACGATGCCGAAGCGCTGCATGGGGATATTTCCCAGGCACAGAGAGAGCGGACGCTGGCAAAGTTCAAGAAAAAGCAGATAACGATATTGGTGGCCACCGACGTAGCGGCTCGAGGAATCGACGTGACCAACCTGTCTCACGTGATCAACTACTCCCTTCCGCAGGACCCGGAATCCTACGTACACCGTATCGGCAGGACCGGTCGAGCGGGGAACGAAGGCACGGCGATTACCTTCATTACCCCAAGCGAGTATAAGCGTCTGATGTTCATTCAGCGCGTGGCCAAGGCCGACATCAAAAAATCGAAAGTCCCGAAGGTAAAAGAGATCCTGAAAGCAAAGAAGAAGAAAATTTACGATGACCTTTCGGGGTTACTTGCCGAAGGGGTCGATGATGCCTACCACGAGTGGGCTGCCCGACTTCTGGAAGACAACGATCCGGCACAGATACTGGCGGCGATGCTTAGCTATTCGTTTGAGGAAGAACTCAATCCGGAGAACTATGGCGAGATAACCGAATTTAGCGGGAAGGCACGACAGCTTGATGCGCAGGGAAAAACTCGTCTCTTTGTCGGGCTGGGAAAACTGGACAAGCTCACTCCCCGAAGGCTGGTGGACCTGATCATGAAGAAAGCGCCATTGAAGTCATGGGAGATCAAGGATGTGCAGATTCTGGAGAAGTTCTCTTTCGTGACGGTGCCGTTTGATAAAGCAGAGCGGGTGATCGAGAGTTTCCGGGAGAAAGGCCGGCGTCCGCTAATATCTCACGCAAAAGAAAAAACCACCGGCTCTCGCCGAAAATAGCGAGATTCACCCTCTACCCGTTCGTACCGTTTGGGATCGAAATTCGACAGAGACCACACTGGCTTGCATGGTTTTCCAAGCCCGGGAGTTGCATACCCGCACAATCCCCACAGGAGACCATTCCAGACGTGGGGGAGCGATATCCGCTGCCGGGCGCATATTGGCAAGCAGTATCCGCGACCTCTGTTCTCGGGGGAAGGTTACTGCACCGGCAGCTTCCCCTGCAGAGACGGAGTCACCGCGCAAAGAAGAAAGACAATCTCGAATATTTCGCTGAGACACCCGATACTGTCCCCGGTGATTCCGCCGATCGTTCGGTAGAAATAGTAGCTGAGAAGAACGATGACCCCAACGGCAATTCCCAACGGTATCAGGATCCACCATCCCGCAACAAATCCGCCGGCTGCGGCTGCAACGGCCAGTTCGATACTCAGTAAAGGGATGTATCCGCGCGCGTTGCCAAAGGGAGCGCCCGTTCCCTTGTTTTTACGGGCGTAGGGAACGGATGCGAGTACCAGAGCCTGGATGGTCCGGCTCAAGATGAGCGAGAGAGCGATCAGCTCGATCAGTCCCCGGGTAAGAGCCGTGTCGTAGGCGAGTGTTCTGAAGAGAATGCCGAAAACGAGAGCCGTGGCTCCAAAAACGCCAACACGGGAATCTTTCATTATCCGAAGCATTGATTCGCGGTCCTTACCGCCGAGAACGCCGTCGGCACTGTCGGCCAGACCATCGATATGAATGCCACCAGTCAAAATTACCAGAAAAAGGCATGGCAACGCCCCCTGCACAAGAGGAATACCCTGAAACAGATAGTCTGCTCCTGCGGCAACGGCAACAATGCACGAGGCAAGAACAGCGCCGGCGATCGGGAAGAAGGGGAGCGAACGCTTGAAATCACCGGTATCGCTGCCCGGCACCGGAAGAATGCTCAGCGTGCGGAGTGCGGTAACAAGTGGGCTAATCATCCTTATTGGAGACTCCTGCCGAAGCGAATGTCGCCATGTAGTGGTAACAGTGCATTGCCTGCTCTACAATTTGCAATGCAAGGACCGCCCCGGTGCCTTCACCAAGCCGCATCCCGAGATCAAGAAGAGGACGCGCTCCCAATTGTTCCAGGACCGACCGGTGAAACCGTTCGGAGGACACGTGTCCGAAAATCAGGTAGTCCCGACAGTTTGGCGCAAGACGGGTTGCCGCGAGTGCCGCCGATGTCGCAATGAAACCATCGACCACGACCGGCCGGCGTGTAGACGCAGCACCAATGATAGAGCCGGCCATTGCAGCGATCTCGAGTCCGCCCACCCGGCACAGCATATCCAACGGGGTTCCATCGGTCTGTTCCCGATGCATCCTTACGGCCTTACCGATCACCTCTGTTTTATGTTCAAGAAGCTTTCCCTGCGCACCGGTTCCCATGCCGACGGCCTCGGCGCCATCGAGTCCGATAAGCAGTGCGATCAGGGCCGAAGCCGATGACGTATTTCCTATACCCATCTCGCCAATGGCAAAAATGTCGGCGGAGGATTTGCTGGAAAGCTCGACTCCCAGCTGCAGTGCTCTGGCGCATTCATCGGTAGTCATGGCGGATTCTCTGGAGAAATCCCGGGTCCCTTTTCTGATGTTCGCCTGAAAGAGGCCGGGTGAAGCCGTGAAATCATAGTCGACACCAGTATCGACCACTGAGTACTTTACTCCCGCGGTCTTGCACATTACCGTGATCGCGGCTCCACCGGCGACCATGTTCAGAACCATCTGCGGGGTTACTTCTTTGGGATACGGTGTGACCTTCTGCTCCGTGATACCATGATCACCGGCAAAGACAAAAAGCTCTTTCTCTTTGAGATCGGCGTCTTCGGAACCCCGGCAGAGGCAATACCGCACAACAAGGTCTTCGAGATACCCCAGACTTCGGGGCGGCTTGGTCAGATTGTCGAGGCGGGCCCAAATGGCCTCTTCAAGATCAGGGTTTACGACCGGGGTGATGCACGGCGGGGTAAAAGACACGAACTATCCTCCGTTGTGAGTTAGAGAGAAGCTGGTAGATATTGGAACCGATACATTAATGACTTTGCCGCACCCCGGATCCTGTGGTGCTATTTTATTCTTTGCGGTAGTCCGCAGACACAGAGTTCGACGGTGTCGGCGATTGCTGCAACGCGTGCGTTGAGCCGTCCGGCGTGATCGCGGTAGGCACGCACCGAAGCATCCAGGGGCACAATCCCCCAGCCGACTTCGTTGGTTACCAGAATAAGAGAGCCCGAAGACCGTTTTTTCCAGGATTCCAATGCCGTGCACAGCGAATCGATTTCCCGTCTCAGCTCCGACTCGCTCCCGTTATGCGAGTGCCAGATATTTCCGAGCCATACGGTGAGGCAGTCGATAATGCCCGATGCCTTCGGGGATAAACCCGTAACTGTTCCGGTCAATTCATAGGGCGATTCTTCGGTACGCCATCGGGGGCCACGCTCTGCCTGATGCGTATCGATCCTCTGCTGCATTTCCCTATCGGTGGCCACCGCGGTAGCAATAAAAAGCAATTCAGAAGAATCGCCCGATTCGGCAATGGTCTGCGCTCGAGCGCTTTTGCCACTTCGAGCGCCACCGGTTACGAGAGTCAGTTTTCCCATAGTTCCCTTACAATCCTGATCGATTCGAACGTGTCCTGTTTGTTGAATACTTCGAGAGTGAGAACGTGAGAATAAGCGTATTCCTGAAGAAAATTCAGGAATACGCGAATCTTTTCGATGGGCCCCGACTGGAGAGATACATGATCCTTGCCGTTGTCGATACCGTGGAGATGCACCACTCGAGTCGAGGGCAGGTATCGGGTGACATGTTCGCTCCAGGAGGGCTCCTGCTGAAGCCAGAGGTGGCCAATATCCAGGCAACGGGACAGTCCGAACTCCGAACAGAACGGATCGAGCAGCTCGGGGCTGTAGCCGAGATTTTCCACACTTATTCGCTCCGGCTCGATCGTGGTCGTGTTGAATACCTTTTCAAGAGTGCGGCGGCAGGTCGTTTGCCAGGAGGATTGTCGCGACGATGTGGCATCGGCAGGAAGGCCTTCCAGATGAAGCACGTACGCATACGGATGCAGTGGTTTACAAAGATCGATAACCGAACATGCCGATGCAACGAATCCTTCGGGGTCATCCAGGGGGTTGCGGTCAGTCGGAAGGTGAACAGTGACGGTGGTGTGGTGTTGCTGGAGTTCTCGTGCCAGTGTTTGGATATCGATCGGGGAAGGCAGATTGGAGTACCCGGGTGTTTCGAAAAGCACCAGCTCGATATCATCGATCAATGGGGCCATGAACTGAACGTTCGGAAAGATTTCATCGGGGATGACATACGATGTACAGCCCAGCCGAAATGGCATGCTGCACGTTTTCTCGATTTCAGGTCTGTTCATTGTTCAATTCCGTCGCGTGCCGTGACTCCCCGGGTGAAATAGTGCTTTACTTCTCGCATCTCCGTTGCAAGGTCGGCGAGTGCAATAAGCTTCTCGGGGGCATTCCTTCCGGTCAGGATTACCTCGGTATGCTCCGCGCGCCCCTTGAGAGCGGCAATGAGGTCTTCGAGTTGAATCAGCCCCTTATCCAGTACGTTGTTGATTTCATCGAGCACAACGACATCGTACTCACCTCCTGCGAGTACCTCAGCCACCTCTTCGAGCCCCGTCACTGCCAGCGCGTGATCCCGCTGTTGCGGCACATCCATCACGAATTCACCGCTGCCGAATTGCTTGACAGAAATGTCAAGTCGCTCGAGCGATGAAAGCTCGGAGTACGGTCCCTTTTTGAGGAATTGCGCGAAGAGTACTTTCAGTCCGGCTCCGGCTGCACGACTGGCCAGCCCGAGCGCCGCGGTCGTTTTGCCTTTGCCGTTGCCGGTATATAGTTGTATGTATCCTTTGTTCATAGCCATCCTCTCAGAAATACCCCCGATAGCTTCGGCGGAAAAGAATGTACAGGAAAAATGGTCCTCCGCAAATCGATGTAATTATGCCGACCGGAAGCTCGGACGGTGCTGCGATGATTCTTCCGATGGTATCGGAGACGATGAGAAACGTTCCGCCCAGAAGAATCGATGCAAGGGCCAGTGGCGCGTGTCGCGATGTCCCGAGCAGAAGGCGACAGGCGTGAGGTGCCATGATGCCGACAAAGGCAATTGGACCGCACACGGCAACGATAGCGCCAATAAGCAAAGCAGTGGTGAGGAGGAGAATGTTTCTGGTGAACACGGTCTGGACACCGCGGGTACGTGCAATGTCCTCGCCGGTCATGAACTGGTCGAGTTTCGGTACCCAGAGCATCAGAACGACTGCCGCGAGTGCCGAGACGGGAATCATAACCAGGAGTGAAGGAACCGTGACGGCGGCCAGTCCGCCCATCAGCCAGCGCATCATCATGTACGAATGACGCATCGGGCTAAGATAATGAAGAAACATGATTGCGCTGGAACTGAGGGTCCCGACAATAACTCCCGCAAGCAGAAGCGATGTTGTCGTGCCACTTCGAAGCTGCGCGAACAGATACACAAGCCCCATCGCCCCGAGCGCTCCGGCGAATGCCCCGACTGAGGTAACCGAGAGGCCTGCCAGTGAGCCGCCTACTCCAAAGGCAATACAGGCGCCTGCTCCAAGCGATGCCCCGCCGGAGACGCCAAGCGTAAAAGGGGAGGCAAGTGGATTACGGAAGAGAGCCTGATACACCAGTCCGCAGAGAGCAAGTCCCGCTCCTGCAATGAATCCGGCGAGTGTGCGCGGGACCCGTATGTGAAAGAAAATGTACCAGAGCTGCTCATCGGAGGCAATGCCCAAAGGACTCAGTGTCTGCACTCCCAGAAAGGGCGTGACAAGAAGAGAGAAAAGTGCCAGGGCGATAAACACGCTCAATGTTCCTGAAGTTGACCGGTGTGGATTCATGCACACCCCCAGGCGCCGAATACCGTCAGCCCGTCTTCGGCAGCTTCGTATCTCCGAAACCTGATACCATATATGTCTTCGAGGACACCCGGAGTCTTTTTCATGAATGCCGAAACGCGACCCTCGAAAAAGACCATGCCATCCTTGAGTGCCAGCACATGCGTGTACCGATTGAGCGCAGCATTGACATCGTGGGTAACCGCTACCACCGTCAGGTTGTACTCATCGTGTATGCGGTCGAGTATCGTGTAGAACTGCGCCTCATGAGCGGGGTCCAGAAACACGGTCGGTTCATCCAGAAGCATAATGGGAGCATGTTGGGCGACCGCTCCGGCAAGAAAGACCCGCTGCGCTTCGCCGCCGCTGAGTGTCGCCACGGTGCGACTTGTCAGTCGGCTCAGGTCGGTAAGCTCCAGAGCACGCTCGACCGCGTCTCGGTCTTCCCTGGAGACCGTTCCAAGAAACGGCTGCCAGGTGTGACGTCCGAGCATGACGTAATCGTATACTGTAAATGGAATGGAACGTTCAGTCGCCTGGGGCACATACGAGATCAGTCGAGCACGTTCTCGGGCAGAAAACGAAGAGAGCGGCCGGCTGTCGACCGTAACCGTTCCATCGGAGAGGGGGAGCAGTGACGCGATGCATTTAACGAGAGTGGATTTGCCGGTGCCGTTTCGCCCGATGATTGCCCATCGTTGACGTGCCGTGATGGAAAAGCAGATATCACGAACAACCGGCCTGTCGCCGTACCCGGCGGTGAGCCGGTCGACCCGAAGAACTGGTGACTGGTTATTCACCGGTGACACTCCGGTTTGTGCTGCGCGATACAATGCTTGAAATGTCATGCAACAGCAGGTGAAGGCGGGGGCCGGGGATTGTGGCGTAGCTTTTGTCGAGGCAATGAACGGCGCCATGTTTGACCGCCGGTACCGACATGAGCGGGCGCCAGTCGGGGGTTAACTCCGAGCACTCTACCGAAGCCATTGCCGGTGCGATATCGATAATGACATCCGGGCGAAGCGAGATGATGCCTTCGCGAGAGAGTTCCGGATACAGCGGTGTGTTGCGGGAGTAAGCATTTACCGCCCCGGAAGCCCGGATAATTTCACCGTAAAAGGTGCCTTTTCCCGCGGCAAAGGTGGTGGTTATGCGTCCGCTTCCCGCACCGTCTCTTCCTACCGAAATCAGCACCCGAGCGGCACCGGACGGAGGTCGTTCAGTGTCTTCGAATGGTTCGAAGAGCTCAAGGAGGCTGTCGGCTCGTTGAGGAACACCGCAGGCTCGGCCGATCGAGACAAAGGAGCTGCAGATACCGGCAATGGTTGCATTGTGCACCTGAAGGAAGGTCAATTCATGCTGATCCAGGAAGCGCTGTACGTTTTTCTGCTCCTGCATGAGAATCACCAGATCGGGCTTCAGTGAAATTATACGTTCGAGATTCGGTGCGAAATACCCTCCGACCTTTTCCTTTTGTTGAGCTTCCCGGGGATACCGGCAGTAGCTGGTGACCGCCACGATACGGTTCTCCACACCCAGCGCATAGAGCGTCTCTGTGATACTCGGAGCAAGAGAAACGATCCGTTCGGGCACCACATGTTTTTCCGCCTCCGGGGTCGGCTCATCGTTGCTGCACGACAAAAGCAGGAACCAGACCCCGAAAAGCAGCGCTTTCAGCGTGGTGGTCAACAGGTAAGGGCGATATGTGCGGTAAGATACGTGCATTTTACCACGAAGCCAATGTACTCTCGTAAAGGACATCTCCCTGCAGGAGCGATTGAGCAGAGACTTTGATAAGCGTATTCGGGGCGTCTTTTCCGGCACCACGCTGGATGATATACCCATGGGTTCCATCCGAATACACGCCGAAATCGCCCCGGAGTGCCTCTGAGAAGACATTGGTTTCGGTGACTGCATGATCGGTGGTGGTAATTATCGTAATGTTACCCTCGCTGTAATTCGGACTCGTTCCTGCAAGGAGCGTGGTGCCCATGAGTGCAAGCGAGCTGGGTGGATAGCCAGTTGACAGAGGGCCGGCCACTTTGGTATTACCATTTTTCCAATCGAGTACGATTACTCCGGGCGAAGACGCACTTTGATCGCCAACATACAGATAATTTTCGTCATGTACCATTCCGGGAAACGCGTTATCTACCGTGGTGATAGTATCGGTTATGAGGCGAGACGAAGGATCGAACTGGACCAGAGTAGTTGTGTAGTTTTGTCCGACCATAGCACTAACTGTTGCATAGGCCTGAGTTGGGGAGATTGCCAGAACTTTATCGACATCTCCTCCGAACCGTGACTCAGGGATATACGAAGTTTTGCGGTTTGTGCGAAGATCTATTACTTCCACTGCTCCATCGGAGTAGTCAAAATAATTACCCGTGCTGGTTACCAGCAGTTGATCGGACTGTTCAATGACCGAAACAGCAGTCGGGTTCTTGAATCGCAACGCTATGGAATCTTTTATAGTATGGTCATTGCCCGAAACCACGACAATGAAGCTGGTATCCGCGGGTAAGGGGAATCCCGAACTGCTGTCTACGGCAAGGCGCTGGCATGCGACGTAGACATCCGTCCCGTTCACGGCAATTGGATCCATGTAGGGGTATGGCTCTTCATCCGGGGTTCCAGCGAATGTGTTGAACCGGGAGATATCGACACTGTCGGTGACTGATCCGTCGGATGTTCTCACCACAAGCAGAAAGGGACTTTGGTGCTGGGTGATGAACGCTTTCCCGTTATAAAACGCGATGTTCTTGACATTGGTTCCTGTGCGGGTAGCCCGAGGTGGCGTTACGACCGGATTGCTGTTACATCCGAACATGAACGCCACAATCAAAAGTGCGAGCAAAGTACCTGTTTTTCGTTCTTTCATCTGATTCGTCTCCTTTTGGTATAAGTTACAGGCTATAATCCATAATTGCATAGAAGGTTCGGCCCGGGTGGGGAAAACCGTAGTGGTCATAATTCATCTGATTCAAGTAGTTATCGACTCGGAAGGTACATGACAAACCTGACGCGGGCCGGAGAGAAAAATGCACTCCGGCATCGATGAGGGCCTCTTGCGGTTTCCGGTCATATTCCGTCTTGAAATAGGGGCCGGTAACGAGAATGCTGTGACCCGCAGAAATGGGTCCCGTATGAAGCGTAATGCGGGTACTGTTTTTCCAGGCAGGCTGGAGGGGTTCGCGAGCGCCGATCAGCTCTTCATTGGGGTGATCGGAGATCACGTGCAGTCCAAACCCGAAATTATTTGCCAGATTAAGAAATTTCCAGGGATCCGATGCAAACTCGAATTCGAGTCCACAGTGGGTAATCCGGCGGAAATTTCGAGAGACGAAAATGCGCTGAGCCTGGATTGAGGTGATGATCTTGTCGTTGGTTATGCCGTAAAATGTACTGAGCACGCAGGAAAAGTCTTTGCGCGGAACGAACTCGGTTCCAATGGAAACCTCCATGCGCGTTTCGGGTTTGAGTTTCGGGTTTCCCACGTATCCCGGCCCCAGCCCGAACTTCTCCTGAAATCCGGGGGGGCGATGAGAGTATTTACCATTACAGAAGAGTGCAATTGATTCATGAGGTCGGGCGTTGAGCCATGCTTGCAGCGATGGGTAGTGCACCGATGCGCTGGCGAGCGTGTCTGAAGCGAAAGTAAATGCTTCGATGTTCTCATTGCGATCATACTGGTACCGATACACGAACTGTATGCCTGAATTCAGTTTTGTCCAGGTTCCCGAAATCTCCCCACCGGCAGCAAAAGCCGATCGAGAGGCCCGGGCGTGATTGGCGGATGGGTGAAGATCGTCCCGGGAAGAAAATCGCTCGTATTCGCCAATTGCCAGGATTCGGGTCGTAACATGAGGATCGAATTTATAGGTGAGTTTGGAAGACAGGGCTCCATAGGGGAACCGGTCGGAGAGGTCTTTTTGTATTGGTATGTAGAACGAACTGTCAGGATCGATCAGACCTCGATGAAACATTCTTCCTTTGAGATCGGTGGAAAGGAACATCTTTTC
>JBEPYC010000018.1:0-23061 GCA_041641555.1 Chitinivibrionales bacterium
AGAGCTGATAGAGGCAGAATTTCATGCAAAGCTTGCTCGCCACTTCGATCCTGATAACGAAGAGGCGCAGAAAATTCTCTCGAAGATATATCCTCGGATGAAATCCATCTACTCGGCCTACGACATAATGGATGAACGCCCCGACAGCGCAGTCTTTGATGCTGTCAACAAGTACGACATACTTCTCGCCGTTTCCAACGTTTCAAAATCACGTCGGGCCGTAACGCTTAAAGTCAACATGTACAACTACTCCTGGAATCCTCTTCGACTCTGGGCACGCGATTTCTACATCGAGGATGCCAATGGCAAACGGTACCGCGCATACAAATCATCACGCGTCGAACCCGAGATTCTTGACCAGGAGCACGAAACAACGAAGCTTCGACTCAAGTTCCCCAGACCTTCGAGCAGTATCAAGAAGCTGATCTACGAAGACGAGAAGAAAGAGCATTACTCGGAGAAATATCTCAGATAGGTACTTCCCCACCAAAAAGCCCACAAGGGTCGGGTACAGATCAACTGTTCCCGACCCCTTTTTTGTGGGACGCTTCGGGTTTTCGGGTGGGTCTCGGGCCGTCGAAACGGAGGCCATGATGACACACCGACTCTGACGAAATCTGTCCGATGTTGGCAAAAAAGATGGAACAGGGCGGGAACTCACACAAATGTCGGAGAACCCTTTTTGGGTTAATTCTCAGGACGAAGCACAAGCAGGCGTGATTCACGAGAACGCGTCCTGGAACTCATGCCGATTTCTTTTTCATTGTTGTCGACAGCTACGTAAAACCAGCCATCGTTATCAGTTGCTACTCCTTCGACCATCCCGACCGTCCCCCGATTGCCAAGAAGCTCATCCCAGCGATACCGGAACGATAAATCATCCGGACTTACCAGATCGTCATTTACCTCCGATGGTTTAACCGCCAGCATCGTTCTCAGTTCCCGGCTGATTACCCAGATCACATCGCGCGCAGGATCAAACGTCATTCCGCTCTGTGTTCGATGAAAGGGGAGGTTTACTTGGAAAGAAGAGCGAAGAGCTATTCGAAGGTTGGCGGTATTTCCCGATATGGCATAGCGATACACTTTGGGGACATCGGAGGGTGGAATCAGACGTTCTTTGCCCAGCCAGACCTCAAAACCTTTTGCCACGGGAACCAGGGCCAGGCATTCCGCGCCATTGCCCCGCTTGTTGACAATAGGGCCTATCGTGAATGACTGCACCGGCGCCGTCGATTTCAAGGGAACAAAGTACAGCATCCCCGGACTGCCCTGTTTGTGTTCGGAGGTAATCCATACCCCGGCCCGGTCTTTGTCGTAGGACAAATCTTCCAGGTCGACCGCTCCATCGATTGTCCGAACTATTTTTGCCTGGAGTATCGTTTCTCTGTCGGTTAACTGCTGTGCGCGAGGGACACGCAACCGGTAGAGATGGCGGGTCTTGTCGGAAACCGCGAGACATACAGTGGATTTTTCGTTTTGGGAGAGGACCGTGATCCCCGACATCTGCCTGACCCCGGGAACGCGGTAGACCGCACTGACCTCGAGTGAAAGTCCTGCCTGTGCGGTTACGCATAGTGCCAGACTGAACAGAATTGCGTTAATTACTCTATGCATGCGGCCCTCACTCAAACCCAAGCAAGCGAACTTCCAACTCCAGGTCCACCCCGTATACATCTTTTACTCTACCACGGACCAGATCGATAAGCCACATCACATCACATGCCGATGCGCTCCCCATGTTGACAATAAATCCTCCGTGCTTTTCCGAAATGGCGGCATCGCCTTTGGTAGTGCCTTTCAGCCCGAGCTCTTCTACCAGCTTGCCGACATAGAAGCCTTGGGGACGCTTAAAAACACTTCCACACGACGAAAACTCCAGCGGCTGTTTCGCGGCTCTTCGCTTAAGTAGTGCCAGCCGATACTCACGTAATTCATCAGAGACGCCGGGGGTAAGTCGAAGATAACCGAAAAGAATCACTCGGTGTCGAAGCCCCGGCGAATGTCGGTAGGAAAAGCCGATCTCGGAAAACGAGAGCATGCGTTCGGCTCCACTCTCTTCCAGCACCACAACTTTCTCGATCCTGTCGCCGATGGTACCGCTGTCCGTGCCGGCATTCATGGTCAGTGCACCACCGACGGTGCCCGGTATACCCGAGAGGTGCTCAAGCCCCGAGTATCCTCTCACCTCTGCTTGATATATGAGTTTTCTCAGTGGCATCCCCGCTCCGGCAACCACAGTGGGTCCCTCCCAGTCGGCGCCACCGAATCCCCGGCTCAAATCGATTGCAACACCACGTATTCCGTTATCGTGCACCAGCACATTCGCACCTTCACCCATAAAAAAGAACGGTAGTTCTAATTGCCGGCATTTGGATAGTAACCCATGAAGCTGCTGTCTGTTTCTGGGAAAACAGAAGAAGTCGGCGGGACCACCAATTCTGTATGATGTGTGCGCAGAAAGCGGTTCATCCAGCAGAAACGCGCCAGGGCATTCCCGGGAAAGGTAGTGCGTCATTTCTTGACGGACAGAATCATCCATGTGCAGTCTTTCGGCTCTGGTATAGCAACATACGATACCGCCTGAAAAATACTTTCAGCACGCCGCCTCCTATGGTACCATAAGAGGTACTCAGTGTCCAAGGAGAAGATAAGAAAGTGAACCGTTCCTCACGCACATTTACATTGACGTTAAGAGCAGCATTCAGCCATTCCGTTCTCGTGTTCGGGTTTTCGGTTTTCCTGCAGTCCGTGTCCTGCCACTGGTCCGCCGATCCGGTCTCTTTGAACCCGATTTACAGTCCCCCCGTAGTGTTCAATGGAATCATCAATGGAGAAACAGTCGAGCTGCGCGGCCGGATCGCTCAGCCGAATACCTGCACGCTGCAGAATGATACCGTTGCCGTTTTCATGTGCTCAGAGGATTATTCTCCCGGGGAATACCCCAAAGGACGGTACCTTCGAGTTCTTATTCTACCGTTTGCAGGGGACTCAACCGATACGCTTGCCCGCCAGAGACTGGAAACAGAAAACCTCGTGGTAAAACTGGGCGACCATGTAAGGGGCACCACCCAAAGCTTTCAGGTCACCCCCTCCGATGAATCCCGCAAGGGCCGCCATGCAAAAGCAGAGATCGGCTCATTACAGAGAAGACGTGGAGCCTCGCTTCGGCTTACGGACTTCGATGCAAGCGCTGGAGCCGTCTTTGGTTCTTCGGCAATCGAAACAATGTCCATTACCATGGGAACTATCGAAGGCACCATTCAATAAGATGTGCCACAAGATGTACCGCATGTATTGAGAATCACTGTCAAAAGCAGTACAATAAAAGCATGCATAGAACCTTTTTCATATTGGTGACTTGTGTACTCCACGCGTTTTCGGCGGAACCGCCCACAGGCTTTCAGGGTGCAGAATGGGGCATGGCCCCGGCCCAGGTCCAACGGGTTTCCGGCGCTCGAGGTTGGGCCAATGTCAGCGCAGAACTCGGGTTTCCTCAGGAGCTTCAGGTTGCAGCATTCCGCTCGCCTTCCGAGATCGCAGGGTACCCCGCATCGGTAACCTACTATTTCTACCAGAATCAGTTCTTCCAGGCTACGGCGGCATTTGATTTTTCACAGCTTGCTGAGTACGATTTCAATTACAACGTGTACCGCAGCGTGGATGAATACTATCGGGCCATCCACGACCAGACACTCACTTTCGTACACGACATCTACGACCTCCTGGCAAAAAAATACGGCCGCAGAGAACCAGTGTTCGATCGTCTGGATCCCCGCGATGTCTTCGTGCGCACTGACAGGTATCTCAAACGTGAAAAATGGAACCTCCGCTATCATCCCTACGATTACTACAAAAAGATTGTCGCTTCTGCCTACGCCCGATGGAACTTCCCGAAAACCCGAATCACGTTTTCGGTGAACATTTCTGCTTCCGATAAGCGGTTTGACTACAACCTTTCACTCACCTCACTGGATCTGGAACGGGAAATCAGAAAGAGAAAAGATGAACTCAGGTCCAGAAACCTTTAAAAGCCTGCTTCCCCGCCCGTAGCCACTCCCCTGATTCTCAGCTCGTTTTAGCTCCTGAACTCCGCACTGGCTTTATTTATTTTTGTTTGCTCTGCAGTCCCTTCCCGGTCGTCGCTTGCGGCCAAAAACAGGATTATTTCAATGCCTGAACGTATCTATGTGGGGATGAAACCTCATCACCGTGATGCAATCGGTGAACGTGTTCGTAACCGGATTGTGAATGACCTCGGAATCGGATTGATCAGTTCAGTTCGGACCGCTGCAATCTATACGCTCAATGGCGCTTTTGCCATGTCCGAGCTGACATCCCTTGCTGAAGGTCCTTTTTCGGACCCGATCATTCACGATTTCTCCATAAACTCGTCTTTTTCCAAAACCTTTGACTGGATGATCGAGGTCGGGTTTCGCCCCGGGGTAACCGACAATGTCGGGCGCACGGCCAAAGAAGCCGTGGCAGTTCTGCTCAAGAAGGACCTGCCCGAGGACTTCAGCGTGCACACCGGAACCCAGTACTTCCTGGAGGGGAATGCGACTCGTGCCCAGGTAGAACGAGTTGCCAGGGAGCTGCTTGCCAATGAACTCATCCAGACCGTCAGGGTGTTCTCACAGAATGAATGGCTGGAGCAGGACACGGCATCCTTTCCCGCACCGGTGGTAACCGACACTCACGAGATAGAGCCATATCGCGAAGTAAACTTGAATGTCTCCGACGATGACCTTGCGCGTATCAGCAAGGAAAACGTTCTGGTGCTGTCCCTTGCGGAAATGAAGGCAATTCAGGCTTACTATCAGGATGCCGAACGCATACGAATCCGTTCAGAGCAGAAACTCCCCGCGAATCCTACCAATATCGAGCTTGAAATTCTTGCGCAAACGTGGTCGGAACACTGTAAGCATAAGATTTTCAATGCAAAGATCACCTACAGAGAAACCGGTCGCGACCCGCAGTCCATTTCAAGCCTGTTCAAGGTATACATAAAGAAAGCCACGGAGAAAGTGCGGGAAGCCAAAGGCGATGGCGATTACTGTCTATCCGTGTTCGTGGATAACGCGGGAGTAGTCAGATTCAATGATGAATGGGCAGTTGTGTTCAAAGCCGAGACGCACAACAGTCCTTCGGCCCTGGACCCTTATGGCGGAGCACTGACAGGAATTGTCGGCGTGAACCGCGATCCGTTTGGTACCGGGCTGGGAAGCCGGCTCATAGCCAACACGGATGTCTTCTGTTTTGCATCGCCGTTTCACAAGGAAGCTCTCCCTCCCCGCATTCTTCACCCCAAACGGGTTTTGGAGGGTGTTCGCGAAGGTGTTGAGCACGGTGGAAACAAAAGTGGCATTCCCACTGTCAACGGAACGATTGTTTTCGATGAGCGTTTCCTTGGGAAACCCCTCGTCTACTGCGGTACCCTGGGGATAATGCCTCTTGAGATAAATAACCGAAAAGGCTACGAAAAGAAAGCCAACGTCAACGACCACATCCTCATGGTTGGTGGAAGAATCGGCAAGGACGGCATTCACGGTGCAACGTTTTCTTCAGAGCCGCTCCACGAGGGATCGCCCGCTACGGCTGTCCAGATCGGCGATCCGATCACACAGAAGCGCATGACTGACTTTCTGCTCAAAGCACGTGATCTCAACCTCTATTCCGCAATCACGGATAACGGCGCGGGTGGATTATCGTCGTCGGTTGGCGAAATGGCCGAGGATACCGGGGGAGCGATTGTTCATCTGGACCGTGCCCCGCTGAAATATCATGGTCTCGAGCCATGGGAGATTTTCCTGTCCGAGGCTCAGGAGCGCATGACGGTTGCCGTTTCTCCCGAGAAGCTTACGCAGTTTATTGAACTTGCCAAAGAGTGGAATGTCGAAGCAACTGATCTGGGTGAATTCACCGATTCCGGCCATCTCGAACTCTACTACGAGGGTCATATTATTGGTAGACTTGCCATGGAGTTTCTGCATGATGGACTCCCCCAGATGCAGCTCGAAGCAGTATGGAACCCTCCGGAGCAGAAACCCTCTGGACCGCTCCGTAGCGAAGACATCGGGCAGGACCTCCTCAAAATGCTTCAGCGCCTTAACATCTGCAGCAAAGAATACGTCGTTCGCCAGTACGACCACGAAGTGCAGGCGGGGAGCGTTGTCAAGCCTCTTACGGGGGTTAAAAACGACGGACCGAGTGACGCGGCAGTCGTGCGTCCGCTCCTTGATTCGTTCGAGGGCCTTGTTGTGTCAAATGGCATCGTCCCGCGATACAGCGATATAGACACCTACGCCATGGCAGCATCGGCTTTTGATGAAGCGGTACGCAATGCCGTGTGCGCAGGCGCCAACCCCGACCATATGGCTGCCCTGGATAACTTCTGTTGGTGTGATCCGGTGAAAACCGATACAAATCCCGATGGGGATTACAAACTCGCTCAACTGGTGCGGGCCAATCAGGCGCTCTACGACATGTGCCTGCATTATGGCATACCACTGGTTTCCGGAAAAGACAGCATGAAAAATGACTATCACATCGGAACAACCCGCATCTCCATTCCACCGACCCTTCTTGTCAGTCTTGTAGGCACGATCGAAGACGTGAGGAAAGCGGTCACTATGGATCTGAAGTCACCGGAGAACATGCTGTATATCCTGGGAACGACCTATCGCGAACTGGGAGCATCGGAATATGCCCTGATGCGAGACCTTGATGAATCGGTCGTGCCGACGGTTCGAAACCCCAAAAAAACTTTCCGCATGTACCGAATGCTCCATACGGCGATTTCTCAGGGTTTCGTCCGAGCCGCTCACGATCTGTCCGATGGCGGGCTCGGGGTAGCATTGGCGGAAATGTCCTTTTCGGGAGAACTGGGAGCACAGATCCATCTTGCCCGGATTCCCCACAACGAATGCACAACTGATGCAGAGCTTCTTTTTTCCGAATCTCAGGCGCGCATGATCGTGGAGATTTCCGAGGAGCACCAGTCCGATTTCGAGTCTTTAATGAACAATCTTCCGGTGGCGCAGATTGGGAAAGTTGTCAAAGGAGACCGAATCGCAGCGACAGGAATCGACGGAACCGAAATACTGAACATTTCCCGGATTGAAGCCAAGAATTCGTGGAAGAGCACATTGAATTTCTAATTCATACGAAACGAAAATCAAAATGGCACACAAAGCTTCAGCTATCGTAATGGCCGGCAACGGCACAAACTGCGAAGTCGAGTCGGCACACGCATGTAAAACTGCGGGATTTCAAAAGGTCGACATCGTAACGGTCTGGGAACTGCTCGATGGTGAGTACTCTCTGGATAACTACGACTTTCTGGTTCTCCCCGGGGGGTTTCTCGACGGAGACGATCTGGGATCGGCCAAGGCACAGGCTAACCGGCTTCTGCATACCTCAGTGAAAAAGACGGGTCAGCCGGTGCTCGATCAGTTCAAGCATTTTATTTCCGAACACAAACTCGTCCTCGGAATTTGCAACGGATTTCAGCTTCTCGTCAAGCTCGGACTCGTTCCGGCCCTCGAAGGGAAGTACATGGAACAGCAGGCAACGCTTACATTCAACGATTCCGGTCGATTCGAAGATCGATGGGTGGATCTGCAGGTAAACCGCCAGTCGAATTGTGTTTTCACCAAAGACGTTGAGTCTTTGTATCTTCCGGTGCGACATGGCGAAGGCAAGTTCGTGGCATCGGATAAGTCCGTTATCGACACCCTCAAAGCCGGCAACCAGATCGTCCTTAACTACGTCGACCCTGATACCAATGAGCCGACGCAAAAGTACCCGTACAATCCGAATGGTTCGCAATCGGCTATTGCCGGCGTTTGCGATCCAACGGGCCGCATATTCGGGCTGATGCCACATCCTGAGGCATATCTGCATCGAACCAACCATCCTCGATGGACCCGGGAAAAGCTGCCCGAAGAAGGGGCTGGTGTCATTCTGTTTCGTAATGCATTGGAGTATCTCACCAGCAGATAGACACGCCCGTCTCGCCCTTGCTCCGGCCTCTCATTCACGCACCTTCCTGAACTCCAGAGCCCTGATACCGGTCCCCGCTTCTCGCATGCCGCATGTGATGGTTGACCTGAAGCAAAATCGATGGTACCATTGGAGAGACATGCAGATGTTTTGGAAGGTCACTTGTGTCAGTTATTATCGAGAGCTACAGCGAGCGCGGCTACCAGATTCTTCGAATCGAGCATGATGATGATGCAGTTTCGGATCTCTCGGAATTGCGGGACCTCATCGTGGGCTATCTTTCCCGTGGCAAAATACACATAGCGGTAAGCTTTCTCAGTGCGTCTTACATCTACAGTGGCGCCCTGAAAATTCTGATAAATTGCCTGAAAATGATCACGGCCCAGGGCGGAACACTGAGCATTATTGAGCCAAACCCCAAGCTGCTCAATATCCTCAATGCACTTACCATCAACCGCGTTATAAAAATTTACGTTTCCGAAGACTACCTGCCGGATGTGGAATGACCGCAGGTCCGCAGTGGATTGCTTAAACTCCTCAGTTCTCAGGGCACCAGTCGGCGCGGAACATGGCGCGGGTGCAGGCTTTCCCGATGATGGTGGGGATAGGTCGGAGGAGTCTCTGCAGCCGAATTCTCCGCAAGAATCTCTTCCTCGGTTTTTTCTTCGACCTGCGGAATGAGTATTTCAGTTCCGGCAACCAACGAAGCCAGATTCAGCTGCTTATTGTGCTTTTTGAACAGCCACAAGGGCACCTGCTCTTCGCCGTTACAAATATCCCAGAGGTTCTCACCTCTTCGAAGAACACGGGGTTTGGTATCGGTCACCTTGAACTGCGCATAGAAGTCTTCTTCCAGTGCCATGTGGTACTCGAGTCTGGTCTCAACGAATCGATCCAGGGCATCTTCTTTAACCGGAATGAGTAACCTCTGACCGATCCTGATGGCGGAGCCACGCCCCATCCTGTTGAGATTTCTGATCCGCTGGGTCGGTATGTCCAACCACTCGGCGTAATGCCCCATGGTCTCGTCGACACTTACCCGGATTTCAGCGGCATTGCCCGTTCCCGTCAGGGTGACATCCAGATCATACACCTCGACATCGAATGCCGCCATCCGGCTGTTATCGCGGGAGGTTTGCGGGCGGACCAGTGCAGGCATTGCAAGCACTTCAGTCATTTCATCCTCTACCGGTTCACTCTCCCGCTCCTCGGATATTTCTTCACCGGCCACCCGTTGAGCTTCAGGTTTTCCGGCGGCCTGCGATTCCTCTGGTTTTGGGACAGCGGGTAGGTCCGGCCTCGCTGCCGGGGGTGACGGAAGTGATGCCAACCGGGCTTCGGGTTCATTATCTGAACCAGGCTCTCCCCCGGCAACAACGGCTTCGGCCTGTTCTTTAACCTCTTCCTGTCCGATATCCGCTTGCGCGACCACTTCGGGCTCAGGCTTTTTCTTTTTGGCTACGGAAACTTTGGATCCCGGGACCCGGAGGACCTGTCCGGCATAGATCCGATGAATCCTGTCGATATCGTTTTCGGCGGCGATTGCATAAGCTGATACACCGAGGCGCGATGCTATGCCATAGAGGTTGTCCCCTCGTCGAACCCGGTAGTACTGTTGCCGCTCGGGTTCTTCGAAAAGAAGTGTATCGGGAATGGAAGCAAGCGCAAAAGTCCCCCTCTCCCGGGTCACTTCACCGGGCAATCTCAGCCCGTATCCTGCGGGAACGAGTTTGTCATCGGTATATACTACCGGTCTGAGTGCAGGGTTGAGAGCCTTGAGAACATCCATATCCACGTTGAGGTACTCGGCAATCACGCTCGGCCGAACGTAGTGTCCCAGTTTGATTTCGGTAATCTGAAGACGAGGGGCAAGTTTCACTTCTGGCAAGTACGATGAAAGGTCACCGGCGATTTCGCTTGCCGCAAGAAAGCACCCGTAGAAATTCTTGGAGGCGAATCTAAACGAACGGCTTCGGTGCTTTTCAATGATGACACCGATTTCCTTGGATCCTGTCGACCGCACAGCACGTTTCATCCCGTAGAGGCCATGATTGTACGCGGTAATTGCAAGTGGCCAGGTGCCCAGGTGTTCGTAGTTATGCTTGAGAAGCTTGGCCGCGGCAATCGTCGAAAGGAATGGATCCCGGCGCTCATCGACCAGGTAGTTTATCTCCATGAATCGCTTGCCCGTTCCGCGCATAAACTGCCAGAGTCCGGCAGCACCGACCTTTGAATAAGCGTACGGATTGAACGAAGACTCTACATGGGGAAGAAACGCGATCCGGAGCGGAACTCCGTACTCGCGAAGGACCGTTTGGATAGTGTCGAGATAGGCCCCGGAACGTATCACGCCTTCTGCGAATCGCTCTTTCTGGCCCTGCTGGAAACGTATCCGATCCGGTGCACCGGACCATTGATCTTCCGGTACATGCTGCTTCAGTAGATTACCCACCTCGGCCACGTCCCGGGACCACTGCGTTTCAGGCTGCCTGATTGCAGTTTCGATCAGTTCCGCGACTTCTTCCCGGAAGGATTTCAGATACCTGGACCTGCTTCGCCCTCGACGCTTGCCAACCGCAACTTTCCGGTAAACAACCGCAGGAAAATCCCGGTCATGCAGAAGTCCTTCGGTCAGGGAGACCTCGGTATAGATCTTCTTCCAGAAGGCAACATTTGGTTTCAGAAGCTCGGGAGTGGGAAAATCAGGATCACCGTCGGCGTGAACCGAGGACAGCAGCAGAAGCAATGAAATCATCAAGCAGTGTATTCGCATAGAAGTAAACCCCGCCTCCAAAATACCATTCGTGTAACCCTGATTGTAAGCCCTGCGCCCCGGAATTTCAAAGGGATTCAGGGATTGTTCTGCTCGTGTGGGAATGCTCTGAATTCGACTCGCACATCTGCAGGAAACACCGACACCTCCAGGTAACCTTCCTGCTCCGTGTTGTCGTGATTACCCTGAGAACGGGAAAGACAGGTGTTGGTGAAGTACTTTGCGCCGTTTCGCCATCCCTCCCAGTACCCGTGGTAGTGACCGGAGAACGAGGCGATCACTTTTTTTTCATCGAGGATATCGAACACATCAGCTGCATTCCCAACCGGGAACCTGGGGACATCCGGATGAAGTGAGAAGTGTGTGAAAACTATTACCGGAGTTAACTCCGAAATGCGCGAAGCCATTCTCTGCAGCCAGCGCGTTGTCTCTTCCGATACAGTCGTATGGGCATTCTTCCCGTTGGTAATATCCAGAAGGATAAGCACGACACCGCGATGATGAATCAGCATGTTGTTTTTCCACCCTGAAAAGACACTTCTGATTGCCTTTTGCCCACTTCTCCCCGGTCCGGTAACATCGTGATTCCCGGGCACGAGGAAGTACGGGTTCTTCAGGCTGTCGAGGCGCGCCTTAACACGGCGGAACTCTCGTTTGGTTCCCGAGTTCACCAGATCTCCGCCAACCACCACAAAATCGAAGACACTCGCTTTCCGATTCCATTCCTGCACCGCCTGCCCAAGAAACGACGCATCTTCTTGGGTAGACACATGAAAGTCATTGGTGAATATAAACGAGAAGAGCGGGCCCGGCTCAGGAGACCGAAGTCGGATCATGGGGGCGCATGCAAGCACTGGCGCAAGCAAGGCAAGAGCTGTCCATCGTAGCAGTATTGCCGGCACCAAATGACGGTCTGCTGGTTGCGGTACCAGCGGTGACCGCTCGCTGCGAACGCGCCGTCCGGTAATTATGTCGACCAATCTACTCACGTCCCTGCCCCCACACTACTGTTCCCCGGTGCCCCATGAGGTGGTCCCCGCTGTATCGGCAGTTAATTCCCGAATCAGTGTTTTGAATTCGTTTACATCAAAGGGTTTTCTCACGAGTCCATCGGCTCCTTCGTTGAGCATTCGCTTAACATCGGGGTGGTATGGATCCCCCGTCATGATGACAACGCGTATGCCTGGATTCACTTTTCGCATTCTGCAGAAACACTGGTAGCCGTTGAGCCGCGGCATTGCCTGATCCAGAACGACCAGGCGAACCTCTCGTGCGTGTTGCTGGAAATACTCCACTGCCTCAGCCCCATCGATACAACAGTGCGCCTCCCTGCCCATACTACGAAGAATCTGTGTGCAGACATCCCGGAGACATTCTTCGTCTTCGATGACAAGAACGGTGTTTCCCTCCGAAGACACCTTTTCCGGTGCGGGCTGCTCATCGCCCGGCAGAATGTCTTCGGCACACGGTAATGTTATCCTGATCGTTGTGCCCCTGTTTTCCCCACTCTTGACATCGATCGCCCCCTTGATCCCCTTGACGGTCCCGTACACACTCGCCATTCCCAGCCCGGTGCCCCCGCCAGGTTCCTTTGTTGTGTAAAAGGGCTCAAAGAGATGTTCTCGGGTTTCGGAATCCATGCCCCTGCCGCTGTCAGAGACCTCAACACGAATATACACCCCTGTCCCGAAGTCTTCGATCCCGTGCTCGTTTTCTTTGATTCTGAATGTCTCGGTCGAAAAGCGGAGATGCCCTCCTTCCGGCATTGCCTCACAACCATTAAAAGCCAGCGCCAACAACGCGTCCTGCAATTGGGTTCTGTCTCCGATGACCACTGGAGATGTGGCTCTCAGTGTTGCTTCTATCTGGATGCGCTTGTCCGCCGAATGCTTCAGGAGTTTGGTGACGTCCGTGATGAGATGGTGCATATTGATGGGAACGAGTTCGAATGCTCCTTTTCGGGCAAACGCCAGCAGTTTCATCGTGAGTTCCGAAGCACGCCGTGCTCCCTGGGAAATCTTTCCCGCGTACCGCCCAATCGCCTCCTCCTCGGTACCAAATCGAGTGTTCATCATATCCGCATACCCTGAAATGGCCCCCAGCACATTGTTGAAATCATGAGCGATCCCCCCGGCCAGCCTTCCTACCGATTCCAGCCTGCGCACTTCTTCATAGTGGTTCTGCAGATTCTGCCGCTTCTGTTCCTGAAATTTTCGTTCCCGAATATCCCGCAGGAGGATCAGGTCCGCAGGTCGTCCTTCATAGTCAATGACACCTCCGTTTACCTCTACGTCGATTTTCTGCCCCTGGCTGTCGAGAATCTGAAGTTCATGGGTTTTGGGCATCGGCTTTCCCGCCATACGGGTGTGATACATCTGAAGTGCCCTTTCAACCAGTTCCGGCGCGATCAGCTGTTTCATGTTCAGGCCGATCAGCACCTCGGGCTCGTATCGAACCATCTGCATGAAAGCATCGTTGGCAAACCTGACTACTTCATCCTGAAGAAGCAGAATTGGCTCGTTGGCCCGCTCGACGAGACTCCGGTATTTGGTTTCACTTTCTCGCAGTGCCGACTCAGTAGTGGAAAGCTGCCGCAGGGCCTCTTCCAGCTCCGCGGTCTTTCTGGCATACCGCGATTGCATCCGCTGCCGGATGTATTCATAGCATGTGGTGATCGCCCATATCGCTGCCAGGAGGCCAAGATAACGTACCCTGAATACAGGGGGGGTAAGGGAGAGCTGCGATCCCGGAACATACGCAATTATCGAGACGGCAGCGAAAAACACTGCCATGACGATGCTTCCTTGAGTGGCGCCCAGAAAAAAAAGTGTTATCAGGGGGAAAAGAAAGGCCCAAAGGTGCCCTGTGTTGCCAATTCCTCCGGTCGCACAGAGCACAAGGAAAAGAGTTCCCACAACGAAGGTCGAGGCATTCGCTATCGTCAGGTATGTAGACTGCCGACGGAGAACGAATACTGAGAGAATAAGAAACAGCGCGACAGAAAAGTCGAGTACCGCTACTGCGGGGCTTCCATTTATTAGCGCCGCTATTCCGAATGGAATGAGCAGGAGCATACCAACCAAGAACACGGCGCGCATCAACACAACCTGTCGCAATTCCTCTATGTCGGTATCGTCTTCTCGGATCAGCCGACGCCATCCGGTAGCCAGTGACCCGACCCGAAAAATAGCCGTATTGAATGAGCGCATTGAATCTCCCGGTAGCCAATCCTGTGTAATCCGCGACCTGTTTGACTTTGGCCGTGCGCAATTGGTTTTATTATAATACCACCATTGGAAGCCCGGTTCAATCGGGCACGTACTGTTTTTCCCTATTCCCAAGTGAGGACCCATGAAGAACACTCGAAAGGAGATTCTTCTTTGGACGGCAATCATCATGTATGTGGGCATCATCTATTCGACCCTCGCTCTGGTCTCAGCAGGGCGAAAACTTCTGGTCGAGCAGTTCGGGCCCGATGTATTCGACGTGGTATACTGGATCTTTGCCGCAGCAGGAGCCGCACTGTTCTTCGTTATCTGGGTGAAACTCCGAGGACGCACACGTATTCGAGCACTCGCGATTCTGGGGATTCTTACCATTGTGTACTGGTACTCGCTGTCGAGGTTGTCCTACGCTGTCGAACGCATTCACTTCCTTCAATACGGTTCCCTGGGGATTCTTCTGTTTCTCGCTCTTCGCCGAAGGACCGGTCATAGGGCCGCAGTCATGCTTTCGGTGGCGGTTTCCTTCTGGGTTGGATTAGGCGATGAGACCCTTCAGTGGTATCTGTCCGAGCGGGTGGGTGAATTCCGCGATGCAACCACGAACCTGTTTTCCAGCGCGCTGGGTGTATTTGCAGTGTCATCCATTTTGCCGCTGAAAGACGATCATTCCCCTGCCCCTCGAAACAGGTGGCTGCTCCTGTTTGCGACACTCCTGTCGATAGCCACCGTAGCCCTCTTTCTTAAGACAGTGCATGGATTCGGGCACGTTATCGAGAATAAAAGCGTCGGCCGGTTCTACTCGGCCTTCCCCGAACGCACACTTCGTGAGATAAACCGGTCCGGAGCCGTTACTGGAAAGCGACACACCAGGATCTACCGGAACGAAGCCATGCGCCACCTCTACCAGCGCGAGTTCTATTTCGTAAACAAGTTCAAGGGTGCCGATGGGACCTATTATCGACGGCTGGATGTCAGCTGGTTTGAAAACAAGATTCTTCGGACCTATTATTCTCGATTCCTCAAAGAACACGGGAAAGAATCCGCCGTTGCGGTACTTGGCGCTCAGAAGGGCGAAATCGTTTACCAAAGCACGAATTCCGTGTTGTGGAGGGATTCGGTGCGTTCGTATGTCGAGAACATTGTCAGTGAATCAGATTTCATCTACGAGAGCAGAGTCAAGAATACCGTGATTACCACATTTGACCAGGAAGATCTCGCTTTTTACTCTCTTCTGGCAGCCGGATTTGTCGTTTGGTTATTTTCAGCTTATCACAATACCTTTGGGCCGAAAAGAAAGGGCCACCAGAATGAACCGCGCACTACTGCTTAGGGACTCTGTAGTTAGCCTCGCTTTTTTCTTTGCTCTGTTCACAGCAGGTTGCACGTCGACATCTCCAAACGACACCATCGGGGAAGACGAAAGCAGGGCTCTTGAGATTCCCCAAGTCGGGTTCCAGGCCGATATTCCGGATGGATGGGAACTCGAAGAATCTTCAGCAGGGTACCGAATTATTCCGGAGGGCAGTCAGGACCAAGCCTGGGTCGAAGTAACGCTTACCAGGGCAGACAGTCTCCCACCTCTTCAACAACTTATGGTACAAAAAGATGCAGAACTTGCTGCAACATGTGAATGCGACAGCACGACATCGATTTCCACGGATATCATCACTCTCAACTGCGGTGAAGATGCTGGTGAGATACGCTACCTTCGGCATATCGGAGCACGCACCTACCGCTCGAAAGTACTGTTCATTGTGCACGATGGATTTCTGATCTCGGCTACATTCAGCGCCAACGAAATCTGGTACGCGACCTATATGCTCGAAGCAGAAGGGATTTTCAGATCAGTAGAGTTTTACTGATCCCGAAAACATGCTAAAAGAGTAACCTGCATGCGGGTATCCCACGGCTAAGTACCTTCCGTGCACTTCTAAACTGGATTCCCGGCTTGTTTCCGCAGCTCTTCGAATGCCCTTTTCAATTTGCCAAACACCTTCTCGACTTCGTTCATTCGTCTCTCTCTGGCAAGACTCTCAATACCGGCGGCCAGTGAAGAGAACTCCAAGGCACAGATATTTGCCGATGCACCCTTGAGGGTATGTGCCGCTCGTTGCACTTCGGATACATTTCCGGCGCGGATAAGCTCACCCAGTTTTTGCAATCGCTTGCATGCGTCATTCACGAAAATGCTTACAATCGATCCGGCAAAATCGCGATCGTTGCAGACGTTGCGCACCAGCTGTTCCCAGTCAAGCACCAAACCGGTAGACTTCTCCGATCCGCACCATTGGCACTCCCCGACAGGCGATATTCTGACGTGCCCCGAGGACCATTTCGCAAGGATTTTCTGTAGGACATCCGCACGCACCGGCTCCATGGCTAAGACCAATCTTTGATGTAAGTCTGCAAAAAGGGATTTTCCTGCACCTACCCAAAGGATATCATTGTTGACCCAGAGATGCATTACCGCAGAGAAAAAACGTTCCGAGGATGTTCTCGGGCCGGGAGGGCAGTTCAGGGGGATTCTGATATCACCAGGAAGTATTCCTTTACGTCGAGAGCACCCACGACAGGACGATATCAGCCATTTTTGCGGCTGCGACGGTTACGCGAGGCGCATAGGGATTCTGAGTTCGGCAATCGGAGACACTGTCTCCGACAATGAAAACATTGTCTCGCAACTTTCGTGTGATAATCGTATCGGATTGGCCGATGCCGACCATGCCACTGCCCGAAACCACCAGCTTATCAGATGGCGCAAACAGCGACACGAGCTTCGCTTTTGTTTCAGCCCCATCAAATGCTTCGACAATAATTTGGCAGGTCTCGAACATCTCGAGCATAGAATCCTCATCGAGCTTCAGAGTATGTGCCGCGATAGAGGTACCAGGGTTGATACGGCTGAGGTTTTCTTTGAGACAATCGACTTTGGGGCGGCCCACCTGATCGGGAAAATAGAATTGCCGATTGAGATTTGATGGCTCGACAGTATCGAAATCGGCAACTACGAACCTATGAATACCCGAGCGGACGAGGATATGAGCACAATTGGAGCCCAGCCCCCCGGCACCGGCAATGCCGACTCGGACCTCTTTTAATCTCGCGATCTGTGCCTGATCGAAATAGCGACTGGTAACATCGTCGTAACTAAATGACATCATGGGAAAGCAATTTCGAGTTCCAGTCGTGGAGCACCGGTTGGAATCCTCGATTCAGAAGTTCCTCTTTGATCTGGGAGAGAGATCGCGTGTCGGCGATTTCAAACTGCGTAGTGGACCCGCAGCCGGTATGTCCCCCAACCGCGGTAGAAACCCCCGCCGACATGCGGGTAACTCCCAGCGGGAGGATATTGTTCCGGAACCCGGCGGTCTCCCGCGTGGAAACGGTAATCCCGACACTGGGGAACATGATCCTGAAGGCGGTCAGCAACTGAACGAAATGGCGATCATTTACGGGTGAGGGCACCGGGAAGTCGCTGACCAGCGGTCGCATGCGCGGAAGAGACACCGACACTTCCGTACCCGGAAATGTATCCAGAAGATGTTTTACATGTACGGCAACATAGAATGCTTCAACCCGGAAATCGTTCAGCCCGAGAAGTGTACCAACCGTCACCGCATGGATACCCTGACGACAAGCCCGATCAGCAGCTTCGAGCCGAAAACGGTAGTCTTCCTTGGGCCCCCCTTTGTGCAGCTCCGCGTAAACATCTTCCTGATACACCTCCTGGTAGACAGTAAGCGAATCGACCCCTGCGCGAATCAGCGTACCGTACTCATCCTCGAGCATCGGGTAGACCTCGATTCCAATCGAAGCGAAATGCTCCGAAAGCACCGAGACGGCCTCGCGAAGATAGCTGACAGGGGCCTTGGATCGACTTTCTCCGGTCAAAATGAGAATGTGGCGCATACCGGTCGAACTGATCAACCGCGCTTCTTCCTCGATTTCCGAAACGCTCAGGTGCTTACGGTCGATTGTAAACTGTCGGGCAAACGAACAATACTGGCACGTGTTCTCACAGTAGTTTGACACGTACAACGGAGTAAACAGAAAAACAGCGTTCCCAAAATGACGGCGTGTGCTATGATGAGCCTTCTGAGCGATCTCTTCAAGATACGGCTCTGCGGCAGGAGAGACCAGGGCCAGGAAATCTCTTTCCGACAGCTGTGATTTACCAAGGGCATATTCTACTTCGGACTTGGAAATACCGCTGAGCTGCTGTCTTATCTGATCGGGCGAAAGCGTCTGTATCCGCTCATAGATGTTCATTGATTCAGAAACCCCGTTAGTGGCGATGATGCCCGGGCGTGGAGAGATTCCGTGGCTAATCCAGCCAGGTACGCAAGCCTTCCTGCCTGAACAGCCATCCGAAACGCACGGGCCATGGATACGGGTTCGGCACTGGCAGCGATCGCAGTGTTGAGCAAAACGGCATCCGCCCCGATTTCCATTGCCAGCGCAGCATCCGAGGGCCGTCCAATACCGGCATCGACGATAATTGGAAGATCTATTTCCGAAACGAGCACCTCGATGAGATCACGGGTCCTCAGCCCCCTGTTCGATCCGATAGGCGCACCCAGGGGCATAACTGCCGCTGCTCCTGCTTCGACCAGCCGACGGGCACAGTACAATTCAGGACATACATACGGAAGAACCACAAACCCTTCGCGGGCCAGTATCTCAGTTGCCTTGAGTGTCTCATCGTTATCGGGAAGAAGGTATTTCTGGTCGTTGATCACCTCTATCTTAATCCAGTCGCCACATCCAGCAGCCCTGGCCAGTCGGGCAATTCGAACGGCTTCCTCCGCATTTCGTGCTCCCGATGTATTTGGCAGGAGTATTTTGCCTTTGGGGATATGGTTCAGGATACTTTCCTCGGATCGATCCAGATCGACCCTTCTCAAGGCCACCGTTATAATGTCACACTCCGCTGCCTCGAGCACATCCTTGATCAAGCGGTCATCACGGTATTTTCCAGACCCGGTAATCAGGCGGGAACGAACCGAAGTCCCCTTGATTATGAGTTCATCGTGTGTTGTTTGTGTCATACCTTGAAAATACATTCTCTGAATGTGGTTTCTGAAGCACGTGCGACTTTAAAACGAGGGCCCCGTATGAGTATAATAGACAGGTATCCACCCAGGCCAGTAATGGAGGAATATGAATACCAAACTCGAGGAAATGCTCAGAGAGGCCGGCGCGCTCGAAGTTCTTGCCGCTGATCTCTACCTGGTGTTCTGTCAGAAATTTCCTGAAGATCGGGAGTTCTGGTGGCAGCTGGTATTGGAAGAGCAGAATCATGCCGCTCTTTTCGAGGCCGCACGAGAAAGCTTTCTTCCAGTCGACAAGGTCCCTCTGGACCTTGTACCCCAATCCCTTGAGATACTGCGCGAAGCGACCGGGCACCTGCGCACCGTTGTTGAGCAATGGAAAGAGAGTGACTATACGCGCGAACAGGCATTTGAAACCGCGCTCACCCTGGAACGATCGGCCGCGGAACTGCACCTGCAGGAATTTGCACGTAAGCAGCCGTCGAATAAGCTTCAGGAGGTGTTCCAGCGCTTGATCGACGACGATCGACGGCATGGAGACCGGATCGAGGCGTATCTGAGTCGTACTGAAACCGGCCCATAGAGCCGGATGATGCGCTACCCGAAAAAAAGAGCCGGCTACCACGAAGGTAACCGGCTCTTTTAACATTTCCTGAAAAGCGTCAGCTTATTCGCCGCTAACCTGCATTGCTTCGGCCTCGTTCATTTCGCCTGACTCGGCTTCATCTGAAGACGATGCGGTGGCAGGCTGACCAACGAAAATATCCGGCCAGCGGTCGTTTCCATCGTGGAACGTCAGACGAACGAAGTCTTTCTTTTTGTTGGTTTCGGTATCCCAGACAAACACTTCGTAGTCGTAAATATCGTGCTCGTGACCACGATCGGTGGCACACCAGACCATCCACTGACCATCCTGAGAGAGCGCCGGGAAGTACTCATGTGAACGGCGACCGGGAAGGTCCATGAAGCGAATCTCTTTGGGTACACCAAGACCACGAATTCTCGAAGTCGGCTTACCTTCTTCATCGACTTTGATTCGAAGAATTTCGGTGCCGCCATTTCCGTGTCCTTCATTCATACGAAGAACCATGGAGTTATCGGGCCACCAGGTGATCTGACAGCCAGCCCCGGTGGTATGCCATTCTTGCTTTTCCAGATTGTAGATACCGGTCTGACGATCGGAACCGCGAACGGTTACGGCAAGAAATTTACCGTTGGGCGAAAGCATCGGCTGCTGAGAGTATGCACCTTTTTTGAGTGCTGTCCCTGCATCGAAAATCTCTTTTTCTTCGCCGCTGCCCAGATTCTTGATAAAAACCTTCGCGCCGCGGGCAAAGACGATTTCTTCGCCGTTTGGACGCCAGGATCCCCAACAGGCATTCTCGGCGACTTTTTCTTCACCGGTACCATCGAGATTGACCGTGAAGAGATCCCACTTATCACTCATTTCGGCATCGGCTTCTGCAACCCATCCCATCTTACTTCTGACAAAAAGCACTTTCGATCCATTCGGATGAAAACGCGGAAACCAGTCGACATTGTTACTCTTGGTCAGCGCTTTCTGCTCGGTACCATCGGCATTCATAATCCAGACATCATGCTTTCCGCTCACTCGAGATGTCGACCATACGATCTTCCCCTGAAGCTGGCCCTTGAACTCTTCAAGCGCTTTTGCTTCCTTGCGTTTGGGCTTTGTCGGAGAACCCGTAGGCGCTTCTGCATGTATTCCGCCAATGACCAACGCACCTACCAACATCGTGGTTTTTAATCGCATAACTCCTCCTTGGAGAGTTAGTGGTTTTCCCCCTTGGACACTACTGCTATTGCTATTGATTTGCCATGTGGGTGTTACAATTCATCAATGATGAATCCGGGTACTCTCGTAAAATAGCATATTCCTACATCAATTCTGAAGTCCTACCTTTGATTCAACACCCCCTTTCGCTACTATTTCTCTTTTCCTAACTTTTTATTGCCCCCTACAAGCTTTTTTGAGGTGAGTTGCTTACGAGCCCCGAGGATCTGAGAACACGCTGAGCCTGCTCCCGGTGCCCGAGCCGGTATAGAAAATTCGATAAGTGCACCATTGACTCCGCTCTAATCCAGGGATCCTTTTTCCAGGTTTGGAAAAGGCGGGCCGCAATCCGGTCGACCACCTCGCTTCGGCCAAGATCTACCGATGGACGATCGAGCGAACTCCGCACAAAAACCGCCGTTGTGCCGGTTGCATGGACCAGAACCCAGTTTTCCGAATGATACAGGTAGTCTGCAATCGGAAAATAGAGTGGAAAGATGGCGGTTTGTATCACTGCATGAGTGATCCCCCACCTTTCGGCGGCTTTTTCAAAATGCATTTCGGGATGCCCCAAAATGTCGAGGTACTGCTGAAAAAACGATGCCGAACGCAACACGAAACGGCCATCGATAAAAACCTTCTTCGGTGGATACATCTTCCAGAGCAGATATCCCCCAAATCGATCAGTATTGAACATCCGTCCCTGAACCGGATTGTTTGCAAGATACTCCACTGCCGTGCCCGGGTACCGGAAGGGCGAAAGCGCCTGTTTTTTGGGATATCGTGCAACGATGCCGATCTGAGAGAAGATACCCATGAAAAGCAGCATGCCGATACCAGCAAGTGCTCCTTTTTTTGCCCAGGATCGAAGCTGTCCCTGACGCATACGCCCGTATGCCACATTGAGGTTGCTTCCGATCACCGGTGCAGAGATCCAGAAGAACAGCAAAACGTTGCGCTTTGCCGAAACCGCCAGGTAACCGAAACCCAGGAAGAGCAAGAGGTGCGCTATTCGGACCCTTTTGGCGGTCATTCCAAAACTGAGCACGCCAAGTACCATTGCGAACACCACTGCCATTACCATTCGAGGTTCTGTGGAGAAAAGGGAGAAAAGAGGGACGTTTTCTGATATGTTTTCGGAGAACAGGTTCGCGGTCGATGGCTCTATACGGCCCAGCAATGTGAGAGGGAACAGAACGCCCCGCCATCGGTAAGGGTTTATAAACGCAGACAGTAAGAGGAGCACCCCAAAGACCGATAGATCGCGAATGCGGTACCGATTCTTGGCTGTACCGGAGCCCTTGGACTGCACGTGCTCGAAAACACTCTCGGCCCAGTAACAACCAGCCACTACTATCCCCAACGCAAACAGGCCTTGTGCATTTGTCCAAATAATCTGTACTGCAATTAGTGCCAGAAGATGCATTTTTTTCCCTGTCAGACGATGCCTCTCGAGAAAAAACAGAAACGCGGACAGAGAAAGAAGCGTGATAACGATCGGGCGAGCCAGAACAAGGTATCGAGCTTCAAACAGGAAAACAACTATCAAGCCCGACGTAAGGATGCGGGCTGACTGACTCCGCAACGCCAGAACAAGCACAACCACCCCGGAAGCTACCGCTGCGCATTTTGCTGCAACAAGTCCCGTGTAGCCGGCCGCCTCGAAAATCCCAAACGATACCACCTGGAACAGCCAGTGAAGATCGATCCATCGCCCAGCACGCGGTGTATAGGAGAACGGGTCGGTAAAAAGAAATGCCTTCCGGGCAACGATTTCTCTTCCCGAAGCAAGATGCCAGAAGATATCTGAATTTGTCAGGGGGAAATAGACAAAAAAGGCCGAGAGAAGCGCGGTGCCCCCGAGGAGGAGAAGTGTTGACCTTTTCTGAACCAGATGCATAGCTTGTTCAATCGATACGAGACTGGATTTTCTTTTTAAGCTCAGAGGCTTCGTCCCATTGCGGCCTCCGGGCAAGCGCCAGGGCAACCTCCTGATACGCTTCCGAAAAACGTTTTTCCCGGTACAACGCCACGGCAAGGCCGTAGTGGATTTCCGGATCAGATGGCATCTGCGTCGCCGCTCGTTTGAGTTCATGAAGAGCTTTGGTGCTCAGACCTGCTTTGAGGTAAATTATTCCGAGATTACGCGCCAGATTTGGGAGATTCGGCCTGAGGTTCCGAGCTCGTTCGAGGACCTCGATTGCCTTTTGCGTT
>JBEPYC010000019.1:0-22756 GCA_041641555.1 Chitinivibrionales bacterium
GGGAGTCGGGTATAAAGGAGATGCGCCGAATAAAGCGAATATTCGATCCCGAAGAGCTTCTGAATCCGGGGAATCTATTCGGTATCACGACACCTCGCCCGAAAAAGGTCACGGTGGAATGAAAGCCATGGTTCTTACCGGCATCGACCAAATCGAACCGGTCGACCGCCCGACACCCGTTGTTCAGAATCCCCAGGATGTTCTCATCCGGATGACTCATGTGGGTGTCTGTGGATCCGATGTGCACTATCTCGAAACCGGACGCATCGGAGAAAAAGTCGTCGAATATCCCTTTGCTGTGGGGCACGAAGGTGCCGGCGTGGTGGAAGCCACGGGAGAGAAGGTCACGAGCACGAAAAAAGGCGACCGCATCGCCTTTGATCCAGCAATGCCGTGCTACACTTGTGATCAGTGCTCGGTGGGGCGATATCATACCTGCCGCAATCTGCGGTTTCTCGGATGTCCGGGGCAGGCCGAAGGCTGCCTTGCGGAATATATCGTTATGCCCCAGACAAGCTGCTTTCCGCTCCCGGCCAATCTCACACTCGAACAAGGTGCACTGGCAGAGCCTCTGTCGGTTGGAGTGTATGCCGCCACCCTGGCGGGAGACCTCAAAGACAAAGATATCGGCATTCTGGGATCCGGCCCTATCGGGCTATCGGTCCTTGCTGCCGCAAAAGCATCTGGCGCCGGATTCGCCTGCGTAACCGACAAAATCGACAGCCGACTTCGGCTCAGTTCACGCATGGGCGCTGAACTGACCGCCAATGCAGAAACCGGCAATGTTTCGGATGCCCTTTTCCGGGAGAAGCATCTGGGACTGGACACTGTTTTTGAATGCTGCGGAGAGCAGGATGCTCTCGACCAGGCAGTCGAATTGCTCAAGCCAGGGGGCACTCTGGTCATTATTGGCATTCCGCGTGCAGACCGCATAAGCTTCAATCCCAGCCACATGCGCCAGAAAGAAATCCGCGTACAGAATGTGCGACGACAGCTTGACTGCGTGCAGCCGGCCCTCGACCTTCTTTCCACCTCCAGGCTCGACCTCGATCCGATGGTGACTCACCGTTTTCCCTTCGACCGCACCGCCGATGCCTTTGCTCTGGTTGCCGGGTACTCAGATGGAGTGGTCAAGGCAATGGTGGAATTCCCCTGAGCTGACCAACTTCCGATCGCCGAAGAACACTATTGGATCGGGTTGCTTATACAAACGGCTGCAGCGAAAACCATTCCGTATCTTATATTTCTTTCATGCAAATGCCAGATTAGGCCCTCTTCGCTTTGGCAAAAACGACCCTCCGAAAGGAACGATGGCGTGTCAAAAAATGTCCTCCCATATACCGAGCCTACCAATACATCACGAATTTCTCTTTTTTCGCTGGTCCTCGTGCTCCTGGTATGTCCTGCGCTTTTTGCCGGGATTCGCCTGCCCTCACTGATCTCCGATGGCCTTGTCCTTCAGCAGAAAACAGAGGTAAGGGTATGGGGATGGGCCGACACGGAGGAAACTATAACCGTCAGTGTCGCCGGGCAGAAGCATCAGGCGGAGGTAAAGGATTCGACCTGGGAAATCACTCTTCACCCGGTCGACGCGGGAGGTCCTCACGACCTGACCATTTATGGAGGCGACACTCTCACCGTGGCCGATGTCTATTTTGGCGAAGTCTGGTTATGCAGCGGCCAATCGAACATGGGGATGCGGATTAAGAATCTCAAAGAAGAAGACCAGGAAACAGAGATTGCCCAGGCCAACGATTCACTTCTTCGAATGATAACCGTAAAACAAACCTCCCTGCATGAACCTGCCCTCGATTTCGTGACTTCCGGATGGAAGCTTTCGGTCTCCGATACGATCGAAAAATTCTCCGCCGCCGCTTACTTCTTTGGCAAAAAACTGCGAAAAGAACTGGGTGTCCCGGTTGGCCTGATCGTTTCAGCATGGCCCGGCACCCAGGCCGAAGCCTGGATACCGGATGAAGCCTTGAATTCCTGGGAAAAATCAGTCTATTCCACGGATGAGCTAAAGAAAATCAACTCCGAGAAAAGTGCCCGACGTATTCGGTTCCGCACGCAACTGGAGGCATGGGAAAAGGCCGGCAAACACAGCGGTCCCTTCAATGACCCAGGTATTCCGGACAGTTGCCGGAAGTGGATATTTCCTTCGGATGATCTTTCCAGCTGGAAAGAAAAGCAGGTACCCGGGGTCGTAGATACCATGGTAGAAAACATTGAGATCGACGCAGGCGTGTGGTTTCGGAGAACGGTTGACATTCCCGGGGAATGGAACGGTCGTGATCTCACTCTCTCCCTTGGCCGGGTAGACGATTTCGACACGACCTGGTTCAACGGAGAAAAAATCGGGTATACGGGAAAAGAAACAGAAAACGCATGGAAAACACCTCGGGTCTACAAGATTCCCGGCAAACTGGTGAAACAAGGTAGTAACTCACTGGTCGTCCGCGTATGGGATCATTTCGGAGGAGGTGGTTTTTACAGCACCCCCGATTCGATATGGATTGGCCCGGAAGAACAATCCCGACAGGCATCCATACCCCTTGCGGGTACCTGGCATGTGCAAATTGAGCAGTATCGGCCAAGGAAGCCTATTGAGCGTATCGATGACCCTGATTTTCACTCGAGCCTGTACAATGGAATGATCGCACCCCTGAAACCGTTCACCTTCACCGGCGTGATCTGGTATCAGGGCGAAGCAAACGCCAAACGGAATCCCGAGCACTACGAAACACTCCTTCCTACCCTCATTTCGTCGTGGCGAAGCGAGTTAGACAACGGAACGTTTCCTTTCTATGTAGTACAGCTGGTGAACTACCGGGAAATCGCATTACAGCCCATGGAGTCGAGCTGGGCACTCGTCCGAGAGGCTCAGGACAAAGTGTCCCGTTCCCTGAAGAATGTTTTCACCACGACCAATATCGATATTGGCGAAGCAGATGACATTCACCCGAAAAACAAGATGGACATCGGTCACCGTCTCGCACTTGCGGCTCTCGCTCAAACATACGAAAAGAAACTCGTCTACAGCGGTCCTGTGTTTCGGTCCATACAAAAGAAACGATCCACCTTCCGGATCCGTTTCGATCATGTCGGCTCAGGCCTCACCACTCGTGGCGATGAGCCGGTGAGCGGATTTGCCGTAGCAGGGCCCGATGGCGATTTCGCCTGGGCAGCGGCAAAAATAGTGGGGAAAAATATCGTTGAAATCGAGCCACCTGAAAGCATCGACAACCCGACCTTCATTCGATATGCCTGGGCTGATAACCCCTCATGCAACCTGTTCAACAAAGAGGGGCTTCCCGCGCGACCATTCAGGACCGACAGGCTCTCTTTTGGCGAAGCCGGTGTACATACTGCCCGGAAATAAGTGGTAGCAGGATGTCGTCTGCTCTGCATAAAAAAAGGTGGCAAAGGATTGAGTTCCTTGCCACCTTTTTTTTAAGAGGTGCTCTGGATCTGGCCAACGAGTTTAAAAGTATCACTCTTTCTCAGGCGATCTGCCACTCCAGGAGATTATATAGGTGTCTTCTTCACGCTTGGTCTTGACCTCAAATCCTGAATTGTAGAACACCGAGAGCATTCCCTGATTCTTTGCAAGTACATTGGCCTCGAAACCGGAGACATCGCGTGCCTTTCCTGCCTTGACGAGCAGATCGAGAAGATAGGAGCCAATTTTTCTGGACTGCCAATCATCACGTACCAGAAAAGAGACCTCGGCTTTGTTATTGGTTTCGTTGAGATAGTACCTTCCAACACCGACAATGTGCTCTCCACCGGTCTCCTGAGTCACCGCAACAATCGCCATGTCTTTGCTGTAATCGACATTGGTGAACTCCTGGATGAAACGATGGGGAAACGCCTTGATTGGCTTGAAAAACCGGAATGCGATCGATCGCTCCGAACACATGTAAAGCATGTCTCGAAGCATCTTTTCGTCGGTGGGTTTCATCGGCCGAAAGAGTATTTCGGTACCATCGGGCAACGGTGCCCGTGTCTCGACATTCTTGGGGTATTTACTCGATTTCGGAGGCAGTACTTTCTGGTCCGCAAAAATATAGTTGCGCTTTTTGGCCTCTTTGAGGATTTCTCCTCTGAAATCCGGATGGGCGATTTCTGCCAGGGCAATGACCCGCTCCCGAATCGACTTGCCAAAGAGATAGGCGACCCCATATTCGGTGACCACATAATGCACATCTCCCCGCGTAGTCACCACGCCGGCACCTTCAGTCAGCGTAGGGACGATCCGTGAAATGGAACCACCCTTGGCGGTCGAAGGAAGCGCGATGATCGGCTTGCCTTCACGGGCCCGTGCTGCACCTCGGTTGAAATCGACCTGCCCCCCGATGCCGCTGTAAAAATCATACCCGATCGAATCCGAACACACCTGGCCGGTCATATCGACTTCTAAAGCAGTATTGATTGCAACCATACGGTTATGCTGACTGATCACAAACGGATCGTTCACGTATTCCGATGGCCGAAATTCAAACATCTGGTTCTCATGAAGGTATTCGTAGAGACGGTGGGTGCCGTAACAAAAACTGGCGGTAACCTTTCCACGGTTGATCGTTTTCTTCCGCCCGTTGATTACCCCCTTTTCGATCAAGGGGATGATCGCGTCGTTGAACATCTCTGTGTGAATGCCGATATCGTTTTTGTCGGCCAGATACTTCAGGACGGCTTGCGGAATGTTCCCGATTCCGACCTCCACAGTCGACCCGTCTTCAACCAATCCCGCTACATTCTGGGCAATTGCTTCGACCGTTTCATCGGGCTCTGGCACCGTAAACTCGACAATGTCCCGCTTGGTTTCGACGATAGCATCGATCATGTCGACCGGTATCACCGCATCTCCGAGTGTACGGGGCATATTCTCGTTTACCTCGGCGATGATCATCAGGCTGTTTTCGGCCGCGGATTTGACGATATCCACAGATATGCCCAGACTCAGATATCCGTTTTTGTCCGGGGGACTCGTCTGCACCAGGGCTACATCCAGCGGCACCTTCCCGGTCTTGAAAAGCTTCGGGATCTCGGAAAGGAAAATGGGGGTATAGTCGCCCCGCCCCTGCACGATTCCTTCGCGTACATTGGCTGCGAGAAAAAAGCTGAAGGTGCGGAATTTTTTGCTGTGTTCCTCATTAATGTAAGGAGCTATTCCCTGTGTCAGCAGGTGGTAGATCTCGGCATCGACAATTTCGTTGTTTCCGCTCACCAGTTCATCGACCAGAGTTTGCGGAACTCCACACCCGGTACCGATAAAAATGCGCGGTCCGCCGGGCTTGATCGACCGAATGGCCTCAGTCGCCGATTTCACTTTACTTTTATAGAGTTCTTCCCATGAAGCCATAGTTTAGGCCTTCCCTTTCGAGATAATAATGCGGGCATCAACAACAAATGCACCGTCGCCTTCGTATCCGACTTTGAGTGGATTGATATCGATCTCGTCGATTTCCGGAAAATCAAGTGATAGCTGCGACATTCGCATGAGATTATCGACGATGGCACCGATATCGACTCCTCGCTGTCCCCGCGCTCCAGTCAGTAACTTATACGACTTGGTACGGCGAATCATGCTCATACATTCTTCCTCGGTAACCGGGGCGAGCGAGAATGTTACGTCTTTGAGCACCTCCACAAAAATGCCTCCCAGACCAAACATAAGCATTGGCCCGAACTGCGGATCCTTTTTCATCCCCAGGATAACCTCTTTGCCTCCGCCAACCATCTTCTCGATGAGCACTCCACGCAATTCCGCATCGGGCTTCTTTCGTTTTACTCGAAGCATCATAAGTTCAAAGGCATCCTCGACAGCAGAGCGCTTCTCCAGACCAATCCGCACTCCACCCACATCGGATTTGTGAAGAATGTCCGGACTCGAGATTTTCATGGCAAGGGGGTAGCCAAGTTGCTCGCCGGCCTGTGCGGCGGTTTCAACCGATGTTGCAACCATGGCCGGGGGAAGCACAAAGTTGTAAGCACTCATGATTGTCTTGGCATCGATTTCGCCAATCTCGTGCATACCCCGACTGCGGTAGGCCTTGATAATTTTTGTCACCGGATTCTTGTTCACCGCGAAACGCTCGACTGCCCGCCGCGGTCGCGAGCGATAATCGGCGTACTTGACCATTTCGAACATCGACTTGGCAGCTCGATCGGGTATGGGGTATTGAGGGATATTGTTTTCCTGAAGAACCTCGACGCCTTCAGCGACGGCATCGGCGCCCATAAAACAGGCAAGGATTGGTTTCTCCGAGGTCGAACTCAGCTCGACAATCGCCTCGGCAGTCTCTTTTGTCTCGGTCATCTTCTGCGGTGTCAAAATCACGATCACCCCATCGACTCCCTCATCCTGAAGCGCCAATTCAATGGCGGCCTTGTAACGATCCCTCCCCGCATCGCCCAGAACATCCACCGGATTGCTCCATGATGCAGCCGGGGGTAGCACTGCAGAAAGCTTTTCGGCAGTTGTGTCGGCGAGTGCAGCCACTTTCAGGCCGGCCATCTCCAAAGCATCGGACATCATGATTCCGGGGCCGCCGGCATTGGTGATAACCGCTATCCGGTTACCTTTGGGCACCGGTTGATACGACAATGCGGTCGAAATGTCGAACAGATGTTCGATCGATTGCGCGCGAATCACGCCCGAGCGCTGAAATGCAGATTCATAGGCTGCATCGGCTCCCGCCAGACTACCGGTATGCGACGAAGCCGCACGGGCACCGGCGCTTGTTCGACCTGATTTGAGTATAACCACCGGCTTGCTTCTGGAAACCTCTTCGGCGGTACGCATGAAATCCTGCCCGTTGGAAATATCTTCGAGATAGGCAGCTATTACCCTGGTATGCGGATCCTTGTGAAGCACTTTCAGAAAGTCGACCTCATCGACAGCTGCCTTGTTTCCTACCGAAGCCACCACCGAGAACCCGAGGTGAATCGAGCGAGCCCAGTCCTGCATTGCAGTGATCAATGCCCCGGACTGGGAGACGATTGCCACTCCTCCAGGGTGCCCCAGCTGCTGTCCGAATGCAGCATTGAGTTTTGACCATGGATTGAGAAGCCCCAGGCAATTCGGTCCGAGAACGGTTATCCGCTTCTGCCGCGCAAGCTGGATAATTTCCTTTTGAAGCCGTTTTCCGGTTTCATCACTCTCTCCAAAACCAGCGGTGATTATGATTGCAGCTTTTACACCCTTTTCGGCGCTCTGCTGAAGAGTTTTGAGGACGGCTTCGCGCTTGATCACCAGCACAACCAAATCGAGCTGCCCCGGGATATCCGAAACCGATTTGTAGCAAGTCAACCCGAGAATCTTGTCTTCTTTCGGATTGACCGGATAGATGTCTCCCTCGAAACCCCCATCGATAATATTGGCAAGTATTGAATTGCCGACTTTTATGGGATTTGCTGAAGCGCCGACGACGGCAACAGAGTGGGGAGATAGTAGTTTCTCGAAGCTCATAAACGATTCCCCGATCACAGAAAGAGTGGCGGAATGAAACTCAGAAAAATACATTCATGGAACCGAGACCGCAGGTGCTTCTTATTCATGCAACAGGCGTGCCCCATCAGGTGCGACGAATAACCATGCCGATTGCTGCCTGCATCGGGACCGTTTCAATCCCAGGAAGCTCCGCTGAAAGCGGCATGTGCGGTGCCTAGCCCGGCGCCGATCCAGGCACGTTCCCCCCGGCCTCTTGCCGGCCGGACCAGCCCTTGGACCACGGTACTACAGCGCCACTGCCGCCTCTGGACTGATCGATCCGAGGGAAATACAGGGTCAGATCTCAGCTCCACTGCCATGACAAAGAGGAACTCTTGACCGCAGAGATCGCTAGATTGCTCGTCCCCACTTCAATGCATTTTTATGAACGCTAAAATTGATACCCGATTGCACATATTCGTATCCGCGCGAGCAAAACGGCACCATCGTGAGCCGGCATGAAACCGGTTTGAACCTCTCCATGGCAATCCTGGGCAGCAGGCTTTTTCTGGCATTTGAGCAGGAAGACAGTACCAGCGGTACACTCTCGAAAGCTTCGGCGGCCGAGAGGGTTACCGGATAGGTTCTCTCACCCGATGACCGGCTATCCTTTGTGCTGCGAAGCTGAGCGATGGTGAGGGCTCCTGCTATGCGAAGAAAGATTCGGGGCGCAATTTTAAAGGCAGGTATCCAGATGTCGGCAGAGCGATTCTTCATTGCAGGTGTAACCATGCGCGGCACATTCAATTCCTGGATCAGATCAGCAAAAGAATCGAGCCTCAGCGATTCACCTTTGACCGCTATTCGCCAGAAAGGTAACCACATGGCATCGCCGGAGTCCCCGCCTTCGGCGAATGAAATCCGGGTCCTGACGAGTCTGCCATATTGCGCGGCCCACCCTACCCCGCACCGGGAGCAAGGCAACACCATCGACACTGTTGTCCCTTCAAGACTCCATCCGCAATCAGGGCAGAGCGTAGGGACGAACCGAACGCCTTCCTGAGCAGTGTCTCTGGCTTCACTCCCGAAATCGATCGGATCACAGGAGCCGACTCGTGTTCCGGTCAGCCCGTCGTACAAGACACTTCCCTGGTAGAAATACGGCCAGTAAACCTGACTCACGATCTCCCCAATGAATGCATTAATAGTATCACCGCGCCCAGCCCCGATGCCGGAATCCCGGGCGATTGCATTGGTGACAATCTCGGCCACCCGGCGGTCGGAAGCGTTGTCGGAGCGGGCCAGCTGAGCAAATGCCGCTCTTGCGGCTCCGTCGGGGTTCTCCTGAAAATGCTCGATAGAACTGTGTGCCTTGCTGGTGATGCGGCCAAGAAAGTGTTCCAGACTCAATGTTGGTTTGAGGAAAACACCTTCGGTCTTCTGCTCAACGAACCGGGCTTTCACAGCCTGAAGACGGTACCCCAGGGAATGGGGGATCCGGAGATCCGTTCTCGCACATATTGTCCGGTCGATCAGTTTGTGCTTGCTCTGAGTAACCCCCTGCCGAAACTCAATACCCTTGAATCTCCAATAAGGAACATAAAAGGAATACGCCTGGTGTTTCTCTGCGGCGGGAACATACGAAGAGAAGTATTGCGAAGCGGTGACAATAAGCCGAACCCGACAATACGGGCAGGTGAAGACCCGATCGGACTCGGTCATCTCTACCGGTGCCCCGCATTGGGGGCACCGATGATCGAAACGGAGGTCAGATCCGTTCACCGCACTGATTACAGAAAACTGAGTTAGAAAGAATATCGGCCGAGCAGTGTGGACATTTACGCGATGACTCTTTTTGCTCTGCCGGTGTTCCACAACGCACGCAGAACTTAGCATTGGGAGTAAGGTTTTTAGCGCAGTTGGTACATTTACGGAAGACGAGTATCTGATGACCGCAGTACATGCAGAAGTGTGCATTCCGCGAAAGCGAATGCCCGCAATCGGGGCAGATCTGCTGATCGGTGGTCGGCGAGGCCTCAGAGGATCTGGCCTGCGGCTGAAAATACTGCGAGAGCATTGCCGGCATCATCATCCCAAGTCCCATCCCCATTCCCTGCCCGCTTGCGGCGGGATTATCCGCAGCTTTCTCGACAGCCATCGCCGTCTTGAGTCTGGTCAGATCCCCCAGATCCTTGAAAAGTCCCAGCTTACTCCGGTCATCGATTGCACGCTGTACTTCCTGCGGCGGTGTTATCGAATTGATAAACATGTGGGGCATGGCAAGACCAAACCGGGCCAGGTCTTGTTGCAATCGTTGCTGAAGTCCTTTTGAAAGCTCGGCGTAGGTCCCCGGCAGGTTGAAAATCGAGTCCAGGTGCTCTCCAAGATGATCGTTGAGCCTCGAAACCAACAGGTCGCTGAAATACTCGGTAATGTCCATGGTGGATAGCGACGGGACAGTTCCCACGATACTGTTTACGAAGAGAAGTGGCTGAACCACCTGCACGGTGAATTGCCCAAACGCACGAATACGGATGAGGCCAAGCTCGGAATCCTTGAATGCAACCGGGTGACGGGTTCCCCATTTCCACCCGGTGAAAACCTTCATGTTGACATAGTACACTTCGGCGCGAAGCGGGCTGGTGAATCCCCATGGAATTGCCATGATTTTGTTGAGCACCGGAATGTTACCCGTTTTGAGAGTATGACGTCCCGGTCCGAAGACCTGGATCGCTTTCCCATTATAGAAAAAAACCCCCACCTGACTTTCCCTGACAACCAGTTGCGCTCCAAACTTGATCTCCCCTGAGCCTTTCTCGGGGATTCGGTGGACCATCTCCTCTCCGGTAGGATCGAACCACTCGATCATTTCGAGAAAAACGGCGTTGTTTTTACCCATGAGGAATCCTCTGAAAGTGTGAGGGGACAGAGCGTGGATCCTCTAATTATAAAATCCGAAGAGTAAGAATGTAAAGTCTGGCGGGGCATTGCAGGAATCAGGTGAGAAACATATTATTTATCATGATAGCCCAAACCTTTGCCCGAACTGGAACGGTTGATGTGAACTCAGGCCCGAAAAACTCGAATGTCGATCTAAAAAAGCTGCTCAGGGTTTTCCGTCAGAAAGACCGATATCTTCCAATTGCACCCGTCGGCCAGGGCGGGATAGCCGATATCGTAAGCGCGTTCGACCGCCGCCTCAATCGGGTGGTCGCCATCAAGGAACTGCGAGCCGACAGCGCCAAAGATGAACGTCTGGTCCGCATGTTTCTTACTGAGGCAAAACTCGTTGGGTATTTGGATCATCCGGGAGTCATCCCGGTGTTCGATGCCTTCCTTCGGAAGAGAAACCGTCTCTGCTATACGATGAAACTTCTGGAAGGAAAGCCCCTGACAACGCTGATCAAGTCTCAGAGAAGCATTGGTCCGGCCCCCAATGAACAGAATAGTTTCCTGGAAATCTTCATTCGCCTCTGCGAAACGATGGCCTACGTGCATGACCGGGGTGTTGTCCACCTGGACCTCAAACCCGACAATATCATGGTCGGTACGTACGGTGAAGTCATGATCATGGATTGGGGAAACGCACACCTTTTCGACAAAGAACCCTACCGCAGGCATTTCGGGGCACATGCCTATGACATGCACCTGCTCTCGTCAACGGATATCGAAAAAGGGGTTGTGGTTGGTACTCCACTGTACATGTCACCGGAGCAGACAAGAGATACCCTCGACAGTCTTCGTCCGCAATCGGACATTTTCTCTCTGGGTGTTATTCTGTACGAAATGATGACCGGCACGATGCCTTTTACCGGGGAGACCTTCAAAGAGCTCTCGGACGGTATCCGCACACACTTCCCGTATCCGCTCCACGAACTCAACCCGGACATTCCACGAAGGCTGTCCACGATTTGCGACAGGATGATGACCAAGGAGCCAGACCGTCGATTCTCATCCTGCCAGGAAGTGCTCTCCGAAATTGCCGACTACCGAAATTCCGGGCAAGCATTTTCATCGGAGAGTTTTCTTCCCGGTGAAGCGATATTCGAAGAAGGCGATCCCGGCAACTTTTCATTTGTCATACTTTCGGGGAAAGTCGAAATCACCAAAAAATCCGGTGGGAAAACCACGGTCCTGGCCTGCCTCGGCAAAGGAGAGGTTGTCGGCGAGCTCGCCATTCTCACCGGCACGCCCCGCTCGGCAACCGCCCGCGCAGTGGTACCTACTCTAATACGCGTCATGGGGAGTGAAGAAATCGAGAAAGAACTGGAGAAGCTCTCTCCGTGGGTAGGTCAGATGATAACCGGCCTTTCCCATCGGTTTCTTGCCCAGAACGAGCGTATCATCGAACTTCAACGAAGAGACAGAGAACAGTGAAATGTCACAACCTGCGCTGGAGGGCTTGCACAACGGTTTTCATCGCTTTTATTCTCGCAAACGGTTTGTCATTGGCTTCTACAATGGTCCATGGCGCATAGGTCGTACTCGTTTTCAGTAACATTTCTTCGACCGCCGCACTGTAGTCTTCCCATTTCTCCCGGTTGCGCCAGTCCTCATCGGTGATTTTCCACTGTTTGTGCGGTGTTCTCTGGCGAGCCTCGAAACGCCGCAACTGTTCGGCTTGATCTATTTGAAGCCAGAATTTTATCACCACCGCCCCAAAATCACACCACTGTTGCTCGGTTTCATTTATTTCCCGATAGGCCCGAGACCACTGCTCTTCCGAGCAGAAGCCTTCCACGCGCTCCACCAGCACCCGACCATACCAGGAACGGTCAAAGACAGTGATATGCCCGGCTTTTGGAAGAACGCGCCAGAACCGCCACATATAATGATGATCCTTTTCCTCCTGGGTGGGTGCCGCAAACGGAACGACCTCATAGCCGCGTGGATCCATTCCCTGTACGAGCCGCCGAATGTTTCCGCCTTTGCCGGCAGCATCCCAGCCCTCATACACGATGATCACCGGCACTCTCTTGAGAAAGACTTCGTGTTCCAGTTCCAGCAGCCGTTTGCCAAGTTTTTTACTCGCGGAACTATATCGGTCTCGCGGGAGGTTCTCTGAAAGATCCACACTGTTGAGGATCGAAGTACTCAGATCCAGGGGGCCGGCAGACTCCTTTACCGGAGCGTCATGATGACCCTCTTTTCCCTGCGAGTTCGACCCGGCGATCCGCCTCTCCAATGCATCGATAAGCGTGGTCAACATTTTGATGGTGGCAAATTTTTTGTCATGTGCCTCGATAACGGTCCACGGTGCCCATTCCGTGCCCGTCCTTTCCAGCATCTCTTCGAAGGCTCTGTAATAAAGGTTGTACTGCCGGTGATGACGTTTGTCATCGGAGGTAACTTTCCATGCCGTGGATTTATTGGCCAGCAGCTTTTCGAACCTCTTTTTCTGCTCCTTTTTGTCGATATGAAGCAGAAATTTCACCAGCACGATCTGATCGTCGGAGAGATGTCTCTCGAAAGAATTGATGTCCGAGTACGCCTGCGTCCATTCCTCTTTGGGCACGATCTCATCCACGCGCTCCACCAGCACTTTGCCATACCAGCTCCGATCGAAAATTGCCAACCTGCCGCGGGCCGGGGTGCGAATCCAAAACCGCCAGAGCCATGGCCGGAGTCTTTCTTCCTGCGTGGGAGCGTTGGTCGGGTATACCTTGAAGCCGCGCGGATCCAGCGCAAGGATGAGGTTATTGATCAGCGTGCCTTTTCCAGCAGCATCCCATCCCTCGAAAACAACTACCACCGGAATTTTCAGTTTCCGGGCATCTCGTTGCAGCTTGCCTATTCTTCGCTCCAGCTCGCCGATAAGGCTTTTGTACTCGCTCTTTGGCAGCTTTCGATTGAGATCGATCTTCTCAAGCATTCGTCCCTCCTGGTGATAAAGGCCCCTCGTGCCAAAGTTACCTCTTTCAAGAACCCGGTCTGAACCTCTGTGCTCCAATAATCACCGAAAGTACTTGTAATCACGAAGTGCCAATCGGCAAAATCGAAAACATAAGTGAAGCTTCGATGCAGAGGCTCGGTGGCTGGCATCTGTGTTTTGGTACTTGCAATGGAGATAACGCAGACACCATGCCTAAAAATATAACGGCCTTGCGGGAAACCAATATGAGGCGGGATGAGTTGGCGCCCGGTTCCCGGGAGGTGTATATTAGAACATACGGCTCATCTCCCAATTCATGCGAACCTTATGCAGTTTGATCCCTATCCGATAACCAACAGTCTTCCCAGTGCCGCCTCCTTTCATCCAATGACGGTGCTTATCGTCGATGATGAATGGGCGATCAGAGAAGTGCTGCAGAAGGCCCTGTCGCAAGCAGGGTATGTATGCCATATTGCCGAGTCGGCTGAGCAAGCTCTGGAAATCTTCCGAAAAATCCATGTGGATATCCTGGTGACAGATATCAAAATGTCGGGCATGGATGGCATTCAGCTCATCAGAAAAATCCGCGAGACACATGACACCAGCAGCATAGTAATGACCGGGTACCAGTCCCGTTTCTCGTACGAAGATGTTGTCGGAGTAGGTGCAAGCGATTTTGTGGGAAAACCGGTAACACCAAACGAGTTACTCGTCCGCGTCCGGCGGATTGCCCGTGAGCGCCGGATTCTCAAAGAGCGAAACCGAAAGCACGAGGCCCTTCATGAGACATTCAAAAAACTGCGGCATGCCTATCACGATACGATCAACCGGCTGATCCGGGCTTCTCAATTCAAAGATGAAGACACTGGCGATCACGTCATGCGTATCGGACGATTCAGTGCGCTCCTGGCGCAACACTCGGGTATGACTAACGCTGCGATTTCCAACATATTCTACGCCGCTCCCATGCACGATGTCGGCAAGATTGGGATACCCGACAGCATTCTTCTCAAACCGGGTAAACTTTCGGACGAAGAGTTCGAGATAATGAAACGGCACACGCTGATCGGTGGATCGATTCTCCAGAGCCCGAAGTCTGATATATTAGAGATGGCCAGGGAAATAGCGTTAACTCACCACGAGCAGTGGGATGGGAAAGGTTATCCGCAGGGGATGGGGGGAAAACAGATCCCGCTTCCAGGAAGAATCGTAAAGTTGGCCGACGTATTCGATGCGCTCACCTCTCCACGTCCGTACAAGGAACCGTACCCCGTCGATGTCGCTATGGAGATAATAATAAAGGAACGAGGACGCCATTTCGACCCCGACCTTGTCGATCTTTTCCTGTCGGTCCAGGATGAGATTTTCGAGATCAAGCGGAATGAAGGCGGACTGCGCGAAGGTGAGCGTGATACGTTCCTCTGGAGTGAACGCGACCTGGGCTATCTTCCGTCCATCCTAAAGAAAAAAGAGTGAGTTTCCACTCACGATACTTTCCCAAAGTAAAAGACGACATCCAACCCGCCATTGCTGAAACCACGTTGCCAGGTCGGGCGTAACCGTGTTGAGTCGATAAGGTTTCCGCGTGGGAGGATTATCCCGAAATGCCATCCTTTGCAGGTTTTTCGCAACTGATCACCGTACTCTCGTAACAGCTTCCGGGTTTGCTCCCGATCACCCAACCGTTTACCGTAGGGCGCATTTGCCAGTACCAGTCCCGAGGTACCCCAGAAGCCATTGCCATTGAATGTGCGGCAGTCGGCCTGATTAAAATCGACGCACCCGGTAACTCCAGCCCGCTCGGCATTACGACCTGCGGCTGCAATCACCGCCGGATCGACGTCAAAACCTAACATTTTCTCTGACATGCCGGCACCATCAATCGCTTCCGCGCGAGCGCGTTCCTTAACCCGCTCATAAACACCCTTGTTGTACGAAGGCCAGCACTCAAAGGCAAACCCCCTGTTCGCTCCGGCCGGGATCCCGCTGCGCATCAACGCCGCTTCAATAGGGAACGTCCCCGAGCCGCACATGGAATCGGCAATGACAGTAAAGCGTTTCCAATCCGAGAGCTTGAGCAGCGCCGCGGCCGTTGTTTCCCTGACTGGAGCACGGCCCACATCGGTCCGATACCCTCTCCGGTAGAGTACCTCACCACTGGAATCCATACTCAGCGTACACCGGTCGCTGTCAAATCGCACAAAAACGCGAAATTGCGAGTCTGACTGCTGCTCACAACCAATGCCCAGCGTTTTCATGTGCTCGCCAATCCCATCCGCCACAGCTTTTTCAATATTGGTGGTGTGATGCAATCGTGAGTGAGAACTGGAGACCTGGACAGAGACAGCAGGTGCAAAGCCGAGCCAGAGCTCCCACGGTATTCGCCGTACCTTGCCATAGAGTTCGGGATAGGACCGGGCTCCAAAACTGGCAATCCTCACCAGAAAACGAGTGGCTGTTCGCGATGTGTAATTACAGTGGTACACAAGCTCCACAGGTCCTTCGAAAGCAACCCCACCGGTTTCCGGGCTGAGCTTATCAATTCGGAGATCTGTCAGTTCGCTACAGCAAACGTCTTCGAAACCGGGGGTACATACAGCAAAAAAACGATGCGTTTCCTTGAGAAACCGCCGTTTCAAGCGCCTCTGGAGGGCTCGCGGCGTGAGCGATTGAGAATCGACTGATTGTCCCAAGAAACGCCTCCGGAAGACTGGATGGATGGTTATACAATATATAAAGCACCAAAAGAAGACATTGGGCAGGGGGACTGATGTTGCGTAGTTACTTCACCGCAAGTTAGTTTTCTTCCATTAATTTGTCTATGTCTTCGTGTTCAACTGTTGACAACACTGTCATACGAAACGTGTTGTTAGCAGGGGGTGTTCCCGGGAGCCAATCATGCGCACGGCATTTACCGTTTGCCTTTTCCTTCTCCTTTCCATACGTTCCTATTCTGATACTACTGGAGTTTTCGAAGTGGATACTTCTTCCGAGAACACTGTTATTCAGGATCTCGGACCCCAGAGCACATCTGCCCAGGCCGATACCGCTCAACCGCTGCAGGAAACCATCGGGAATACAGACGGGCAGATCCGTGAGTTCACAGTTGAATCCCCCCTAAAAGGCCGTCCTACAGGTATCAACGCCCGTCTGTCGGACGCAAGGAGCCGGGTTGTCAGCGGAACGGTTATCAACTCGATAGGAGTTGGCCTGTACGCTGTTTCCTTTTCTCTCGGGGTTTCTGCTTATTCCTATCAGTCCTCTAATACCGCGGTTCTGCTCTGGATGGGCTCTCAGGTCATGACAATTCTCGGACCGATTGTGTCAGGAGTCGGTGGTTCGAACGCATACGATGCAGCGACCCAGGACTATAACATGCGGGTCGCAAGACCAGTACACTGGAATTACTACCGGGCAGGGTGGGCCTTTGCCGGAGCGAGTACAGCACTCGCGATGGTATCGGTAACAGGTACGGATGGGACCGGGTTTTCGGCACTCGGAAGCCTTGCCCTGAGCATCACCGGGAAAGTAATGTTCGTTATACATACCGTAAAAGCAACCGCCTACACCAACTCCATTATCGATAAAGTGCAGGGCTTTTCGCCTACCGTTGGTTTTGCTCCAACACTTTCTCCACAAGGCAACCCTGGGGCGGCAGTGGTACTCAACTTCTGACAAACAGGATCTCTTCCTCGCCGGGGTATTAGCCAGTTCCCCGTATTACCTTCAGTTTAATCCTCGCGCGTTCTTTCGGCTTTACCATTGCCATTGCGTTACCGAATGGTATCCAGGCAGCCCCACTCGGAATTTCACACCAACCAAACAAGGCTGATGCAGTGGTATCGATCGCTACCCCCTCCCCTTCTAAGGCTCAATCATTTGTCTAAAGTTCAGAAATCCTTCCTCAAGCAACAACAACACAAACATTCTGCACGTAGTATATTCTTCTTATGGAATATACCATCAAAAACATACAGCCGGAAGCCAAAGATCTTGCGGGGCTCTTTGGTGTGCTGTCGAACCCGCTTCGCCTGCAGATACTCAAGCTGCTTATGGATGCCTGCGCAGAGAACAACAACAGCGGTTTGTGCGTCCAGGAACTCAATGCCAGTATAGATGTTCCGCAGCCATACCTTTCGAAACATCTCAAGATTCTCGAGTCAAACGGGGTGCTCGTTCATCGACGGGAGGCAAACAAGATGTACTATGCATTTGCCCAAAACAGCTCTATTTGCAGAATTTTCGATTTTCTCGGCACCTGCTGTGAAAAGTACAGCGAGTTTGCGGCCTGGAAACGAACATCCAAAACCTGAACCAACGGGGAAGAGACGCCATGAAATGCGTAATTGTCGGTGGAGTAGCGGGTGGGGCCAGTGCTGCGGCACGGCTCCGACGCCTTGATGAATCAGCGGAAATAGTCCTGTTCGAACGTGGCCCTCACATTTCATTTGCCAATTGTGGTCTTCCATACTACATAGGTGGTGTTATAAGCGAGAGGGAAAACCTCCTGGTCGTGAAACCGGAACTGATGAAAAACCGGTTCAATATCGATGTGCGGGTTTCATCGGAAGTCGTTTCGATCGACCGAGAAAAAAAGGAAGTCAACGTACATGACCTCCACAACGACCGTCACTACACAGAGTCCTACGATAAGTTAATTCTTTCTCCTGGTGCCTCACCCATACGTCCGCCTCTCCCCGGAATCGGATCATCCAAGATCTATACACTCCGCAATATTCCCGATACCGATGCTATCGTGGGTGCGGTGGAAAAAGAATCTGTCCGCAAAGCAGTTGTCGTTGGTGGGGGGTTTATTGGCCTCGAGATGGCAGAGAACCTTCACCGAAAAGGGATTCAGGTCACATTGGTCGAAATGGCACCGCAGGTCATGGCGCCGCTTGATTTTGAGATGGCCTCTATTGTTCATCAGCATCTGCACATAAAGAATATTGAATTCTACCTCGGCGACGCCGTTACCGAGTTTGTGGAAACCGGCGATACCTTGACTACGGTACTGACCAGTGGTAGAAAGATCAATGCAAACATGGTCATCCTGGCAATCGGGGTGAAACCCGAAGTTCATCTGGCCAAAGAAGCAGGGCTGGAGACCGGACGTGGTATTCGCGTGTCGGCATCGATGCAGACCAGTGATCCGGATATTTTTGCGGTCGGCGATGCGGTTGAAGTTACCGATTTTATATCGGGGAAACCGACGGTAATACCGCTTGCCTGGCCCGCCAACAAACAGGGGCGAGTGGCTGCCGACACGATCGGGGGAATAGAGTCCAGCTACAAAGGGACTCAGGGAACCGCGATCGCCAAGGTTTTCGACCTCACGGTTGCATCGACGGGGCTTAACGAGAAACAGCTCAAGGACCTGGGCATCGGTTATCAAAAATCATTTACCCACTCGGCCAACCATGCGGGGTATTATCCCGGCGCGATCCCGATGTCGATCAAGCTGCTTTTTTCTCCCGAGAACGGCAAGCTCTATGGCGCACAGATCGTGGGGATCAAAGGTGCCGATAAGAGAATCGATGTGCTGGCCACAGCAATTCGGGCAGGCATGTCGGTGTTTGACCTCGAAGAGCTCGAACTTGCTTACGCTCCCCCCTATTCTTCGGCCAAGGACCCGGTCATTATGGCGGGATTCGTGGCATCCAACGTGCTGAGGGACCGCGTCAAGGTTGTTCACTGGCACGATCTGGATCAGATTACGAAATCAAAGGCCTTTCTTCTCGATGTACGCACCCCCGAGGAATTCAGTTTGGGGCACATCGAAACGGCGGTAAATATACCGATCGATGAATTGCGGGGACGAACCGGGGAGATCCCCAAAGGCAAACCGGTGTATGTTTATTGTCAGATCGGGCTCCGTGGCTATGTCGCCTGCCGCATGCTCGACCAGCTCGGATACGATACGTACAATCTCAGTGGCGGATACAAAACATACCATTTCACTTCTCTGGAACAATCCAACGAAGACGTCTACGAGAATGACCAGGTAACGCTGAGCGATAATATCATAGCCTCCGGGGGAGAACAGACTGACGGTGAAGCCGACAAAACGATCGATGCCTCCGGGCTTCAGTGCCCGGGACCGATCATGCAGCTTTACAATGCCATCAAAACCATGCAGCCCCATCAGACGGTTCAGATTTCGGCTACCGATCCGGGGTTTGCCATAGACCTGAAATCCTGGTGCGAACGAACCGGCAACAAGCTTCTCTCGATGAAAAACGAAGAAGGGGTAACAACTGCCTGGATACGCAAAGCAGCATACGAGAAAGAGGCATCTGAATCACGAACCAACCTCGATGGTAAGACCATGGTGCTTTTCAGTGGAGATTTCGATCGGGCCATGGCGGCAATGATTATCGCCAACACATCGGCAAGCATGGGTAAGAAGGTCTCGATATTTTTCACTTTCTGGGGTCTCAATCTCCTTCGGAAAGACTCCCCCGTACGTGTAGATAAAAACGCGATCGAAAAGATGTTCTCTTTCATGATGCCGCGAGGTGCAAAAAAATTCACCCTCTCCAAAATGAACATGATGGGTGCGGGGACGGCCATGATGAAAGGAATCATGAAGAAAAAGCAGGTCACATCCCTGGAAGATCTGATGCAGCAGGCATTGGATAATGGCGTGCGGTTTATCGCTTGCCAGATGACCATGGACCTGATGGGAATAAAAAAGGAAGAACTGATCGATGGTATCGAATTCGGCGGTGCTGCTACTTATGTCAGCACTACCGATACAGCCACGATGAATCTGTTTATCTAAAAGGAGCGGGATCGGAGTTCGCTCCGATCCCCTTCTCCTCCTACTCCACCTGATACACGTGCAGCGCGTATCCATAACCGGCTCGAAAAGGCACCAGAAGCTGAAAATGCGCACTCTATGTTCGTGGTGAGCAATATCCAAGCCGGTAGTGAGCGTGCCCGATTATAACAGTAGCCGCATTGCCTGAGGTCATTTATTTATTCTTGGAGAGCGCTTCATGCGCTTCTTTCAACTGCTTACGTATCGGGATATGCTGAGGACATTTTTCTTCGCACTCTCCGCATTCGATACATGCCTCAGCATTCAAATGCTCGGTCCATCCGCCGGTACCCAGACTGTTGTACTTTTCTTTTGCGATATCCCACAGACCGTAGACACGGCCCCAGTTGTACTGATTGAAAATCCATGCAATCGCGACTTTTTGAGGGCAGGGCATGCAATAATTACACCCGGTGCAGTACAGGTCGGCCAATGCACGCAGCCGTTTCGTATGCTCATCAAGTACCCCCGTTTCCTCGCGGGTAAGGGGTGTATCAAGCGATGCCGTCTCTATGTTTTCTTCTACCTGCTGGAGCGTGCTCATTCCCGAAAGGGCGACTGATACATTTGGATTACCAAGCACAAACCGCAAAGCCAGCTCCGGAACCCGAGCTATTCCCTCGACCATTTCTTCAAGCACTTCCGAAGTCGCGCCGAGACGTCCGCCTGCAACCGGCCCCATCACGACGACTCCGAGTCCATTTTCCGAAGCATACGCGATGCCCTCTTCAAGGTCCCGGTTCAGCAAATTGTATTGAAGCGTGATTGATTCAGGGTACCCGGTGTCGATAATTTTCTTGAGTGCCTCATTGCTGTCGTGAAACGAGCAGCAGATATGCTTGATCAATCCCTGATCGCGCGCGCTGCGCATCCATTTGCCTATTCGCGGCTCAACCGCTTCTGTGTACCGCTTCCAATTGAGTCCGTGATGATTGTAAATATCGATGTACTCCACCCCGAGTCTCTCGAGGCTGTCTTCAAGGTTTTTCCACCATGTTTTTTCATCATTATCGTAGTAAGGATTCTTCGTGGAAACGATAATCCTGTCACGCCACCCCTGGAGAGCTTCGCCCACTACACGCTGGCTGTCCTTGTTGCAATACCCCACAGCGGTATCGATATAGTTGACTCCGGCTTCGAACGCCCGATGAATCATGGGGATGGCCTTCTCCCGATCCACTCGCTGGTTTTCACCATCGCCGATCATGGGAAGACGCATTGCACCAAACCCAAGTGTCGATACCTTCAACCCCGTTTTGCCAAGAACTCTGTACTGCATCGCTCCACCTTTCCGAAAATCAGATGTGTGAGAACTCTTTCGGAGGTACCCGCTTGACTTCCAAGTCATCCGGCCCTGATTGGCGCCAATCTCTGGCACCACCGACAAATCCAAATGACGATCAAGGGGGGATTCTATTCCAATCTACTTTAATCCGGAAGAACCGGCAACAGAATGGACCGGTACAGCCACTGCGGTCTAATCTTGATCACCCATACCCCCTCTTATCCTGCCGAGCGAATTACCACCTATCGATCACCTGCCTTCGTTTTCGGAAATCACTATCAGAATCGAGAGAATGGGAAGCTCACATGATCCTCCTGGCCGAAACGGGTGCCGGGATCATGCTTTTCCGAGTGGAATGTGCTTTGCAGATTTCGCCAGTCAGAATCCATTCCTGAGCATATGAGGCTTCAGGAATGCACTTTCCACCAGAACGGGAAACAAAGGAGGGGACATGACACGAGGTACAGGTTGGGCGACACTACTTATCGCTGGCGTTCTTGTCTCGGCAGGGATTATGCAATGTAGTGATGATGACGATGGAGTCAATGGTGCAAACGGGGCGGACAATTCAGTCTACAACTACATTGCCGCAAACGACTCCCTTGCTACGCTCGAAGCGGCTCTCTTATCGGCAAACCTCGATACTACCCTGCAGGGAACCGGTCCTTTTACCATCTTTGCGCCGTCTGATGCGGCATTCGATAACCTCCCCGCGGGAACGCTGAATGCACTCCTTGCGACACCGGAATCGACCTTGACCGACATTCTTCTTTACCATGTGGTTGCTGGTGACCTGACGTCTACCCAGCTCTCGGACACCTCGTCCGTGAGTACCGTTCAGGGCTCCACGGTATCAATCGACACATCCGGCGATACCCTGACGTTGAACGGTTCGGCAGCGGTAGTAAGCGCAGACAACGACGCCGGTAATGGTACAGTCCACATTATAGATGAGGTACTGCTTCCAACCGGAATAACGCTGCCGTGACCCATGACTGATTTACTTGTCTACTGGGAGGGGATCCGTCCCCTCCTCTTTTTCGTGCATTCCACCGTTTGAGTACCGGCATGGGCCCACCGATAGACCACCAGGCCCGCTCGATAGCACCCCTGTAAGGAGGTGGTAGTATGCAGCAGATTACCAAAAGTCAGGAACGCGCCTCGCGCCAGCCTGAAATGACAGTGGCATTCATGCAGGTCTTATTCGGAGTCGTAACGATCGTGGCCTCGGTCCTTGCGACATGGTTCACCGTGATCGCGCTCGGAGTGGTATTGGCAATCCGGGGAGCATTCGATCTCATACGGGTTATCAAATCCGAAGGAGCACTGCCGAAGGGACCA